>CAMCSI010000062.1 GCA_945877885.1 Chlamydia trachomatis | reverse complement strand
CCAAGGCATAACAAAAAAGATTATATAATTCAAATATAATCTTTATTGCTTTCAAGAAATTTTACCTTAACTCTAGGTTATGCTTGATTGTTTTCGCCCAAGATACGAGCTGCTAGAGCAGCCATATGAGCAATTCGTGCAGCATGATTTTGAGCTGGGTTTCCTGGTCCTTGAAATATCATAGCTTGAGGTTGAACACGGCCCGGGGCATTTAAGAGATGTGGATTTGCTCTAACACCTTGGTTTGGTGGTGTTACAAAACCATCTTGTTGGGGTTGGGCTTGATATCCAACTTCTAGAGCTGCTAGTTGGTTAGCTAAATTATTTATTCCGTTCATATTGATTTCTCCTTTGTTTGGAGCGTATATTATACTTATATATCTTGGATGATGTCAATTACAAATCCTAGTATTTTTGTGTAAAAAAGCTTCTAATTAAGAGATATTTTTTCACTATTTATATATAAAAAAAGTATTTTCCCACAAATTCCCATTTTTCCCACTTTTTGTAATTCCTTTGCGTGTCAACTTTTGCAAAGTAATAATTTTAAAATGGAAATTTTTTCCCTGCTTTTCGTTGTAAAAATAAGGCAAAAAAGGTATTCTGTGGGAAACGGTGGGAAATTAGGCGAAACTAAATATGGCGATGCAATTTTTTAGTGGTTCTTACAGCGCAAAACTTGATGAAAAGAGCCGTTTTGTATTGCCACAAAATTTGCGATATCAACTCGTGGAAAAGGGGGAGCTTTCCTTCTACATTGGCCTTTCTATGGGAGGCTGTCTTGCTATTTACAAGATATCAGAGATTGAAGCTTTAGCTCAAAAATTTCAGCAAAGAAAGCATGTGGCAAAATTTCAGAGATTTTTTACCTTATTTTTCTCCACGTTAGTAAACACAACTTGTGATAAGATTGGACGCGTTAGTTTACCGATGGAATTACAAAAAAGTATCGGCATTGACAAAGAGCTCATGATTACAGGGGCCATGGATAAGATCGAAATCTGGCCAAAAGAGAAGTATGAAAAGCTATTTTCTTTGGAAAACATAGGGTCTGCTGAGTTTGATTCTTTGATGGAAGAGGCTTTTGGGGAAGAAAAAGAAGAGACACACACAAATTTAGAAGAACTATTGAAAAATGTACAAACGACGGTGAAAATTTAATGAGAAAAACGGCCAAGACAAAAGATGAAAAAGGTTTCCCTCACATTTCAGTGATGAAAGATGAGGTATTAGAAAGTTTTGAAGGCAGGCACCTAAAAGTGTTTTTTGATGGGACATTAGGAGCAGGAGGCCATGCAGAAGCAATACTTGAGGCGCACCCTGAGATAGAAATCTATATTGGATGTGATCAGGATCTAAATGCTTTAGAGATAGCTAAGCAGCGATTAGTAAAATATTCAGACAAAATGCGGTTTGTTCACGGCAATTTTTCTGATCTAGATAAACATCTTACATCCTTAGGGGTGAAAGAGGTAGATGGTTTTTTTTTGACCTAGGAGTGTCGTCTATGCAATTTGATGAAGAAGATAGAGGGTTTAGTTTTATGAATGATGGGCCATTAGATATGAGAATGGATACTACTGCAACCCTTACTGCTAAAGATATTATCGCTGAAATGTCTGAAAAAGAACTTGGCGTGATCTTTAAAGATCTTGGCGAAGAAAGGCTTTGGAGAAATGCTGCAGCAGCTATTACGAAGGCTCGAAGAAGAAAACCTATTGAGACCACTAAGCAGTTAAAAGAGGTGATCGAGGATGTTATCCCAAGACATGGAAAGACTCACCCTGCGACAAAGATTTTCCAAGCAATTCGTATGTATGTAAATAAAGAGCTTGATGCAATTGAAATTTCTTTAAAAAAGGCGATGAAAGTACTTGCCCCTTCCGGACGTGTCAGTGTTTTATCTTTTCATAGCTTAGAGGATCGTATTGTTAAAAACATTTTTAGATCAGCCTCTGAACCGGTAAGAGATTTAAGAGGGATGAATATCTCTGCTGCAAGCATTAAGGTGATCACTAAAAAGCCTATTCCATGCAGCAAAGGGGAAATGATGAGAAATAGACGGGCAAGAAGTGCAAAATTGAGAGTGGCTGAAAAAATTTAGTAGGAATCATATGAATAAAGGGCACTTAGGAAAAATGTTGGCATGTGTTGTTTCGTTTTCTGCAGCCTTATTTGCCTATTTAGATGCTCGAAATGATGTGACAAGACTTATGATTGAGCTACCAAGACTCTCCTCTGAGCTTTCCTATATTGAAGAGCATAACACTATTTTACAGTACGAGGTAGAAAAATTTGAAAATCCAATATTTCTTTTAGGATTATTAAAAGAAACAGAGTATGCTCATTTACTATCAAGCACCAGAGAAGAAATCATTGCTATCTCAAGTAAAAATGAGAAGCAGGAGATGAAAAATACTGTGATTAAAGGATTTACAGGCACCTCATTACTTGGAACAAGTGTTAGATAAGGGAAAGATGTGCAAGAAAAGGTAAAAAAATCTAATGGAAGATCATTACTCGTTGGTTTTGTTCTTATTTTTTTATTTGCACTCATCCTTATTCATTATTACAAAATACAAATTATCGAACATGATAAATGGGTGAAAATTGCCGATAGCCAGCATCATTTGGTGGTAAAAGAGCCTTTTCATCGAGGGAAAATCTATTGCCGATCAGAAGATAGCAAAAAAGGGCGTCCTATCGTGATGGATGTGCTCACCTATCATTTGTATATTGACCCTATTCGTATTAAAACCTCTGCAAAAAAAGAGATGATTGAGACATTAGGGGCTATGCTTGATGTTGGGGATTTAAAAAGACATTTTTATAAAGAGTCAAGATGGAGAAAGATTTACCCCTTTTTGACTCTTGAGAAGAAAATGGAAATAGAGACATGGTGGAAAGGGTTTGCTAAAGAGCACAAGATGGCTCAAAACTTATTAACCTTTGTAAAGGATTATAAGCGCTCCTACCCTTATGATCACCTTCTTGGCCCAGTGCTTAGCACTGTGTATCAAAACCGTGATGAAAAAACCGGTCAGGCAGTTCCTATTGCAGGGCTGGAAAAGATGTTTGATAGGCATTTACAAGGAGAGGTGGGTAAGCGGTATTTGATGCGATCTCCAAAATATACCATTGATGATGCTAAAAGGCATGTGGCGGCAAAAAATGGGTGTGACGTATATTTAACGATTCATCACCAAATACAGGCAATTTGTGAAGAGGAATTGAAAAAAGGTGCTGAAAGGGTGAATGCTAAAGGTGCGGTGGCTGTGATGATGGATCCATCTAATGGGGAAATTATTGCCATGGCGCAGTATCCATTTTTTTCACCAGAAAAGTATGCAGAATATTTTGAGTCAAAAGAAAAAGAGCAATTAACAAAACCAAAAATGTTAACCGATGGATTTGAGCCTGGATCGATTATGAAAGTGATGACGATGGCAATTTGCTTGACAGCAAATGAAAGGTTGCTTGAGAAAAATCAGCCCCCAATATTTAATCCCTATGAGATGATTAAGACGGATAACCCTAATTTTAAAGGGAGAAACCGTCCTTTAAAGGATATTTCTACGCATAAATACTTAAATATGTTTTTAGCGATTCAAAAATCATCTAATATTTATCCTGCCCGCATGGTTGAAAAGGTGTTAGATAAACTTGGGTCAAAATGGTATTCTGATCAACTTTCAGAGATATTTGGACTTGGAAAAAAAACAGGGGTTGAAATGCCTTATGAAACCCCTGGGATGATTCCTGTTTATGGGATGAAATATAGCAATGGGAGGGATCAGTGGTCAGCGCCCACTCCCTACTCTCTTGCTATTGGTTATAATGTGATGGTCAATGCAGTCCAAATGGCAAGAGCTTATTCGGTATTTGCCAATGGTGGATATTTAGTAAGTCCTACATTAATTGATAAGATTGTATCACCTGATGGTAAGGTGGTGGAAATGAAGAAAAAAGGAAAAAAGAAGGTTTTATCAAAAGATATTGCTGACTTAATCTTGCAGGCGTTAAAGTATACAACAAAACCAGGTGGATCGGCCACCCTGGCAGATATTCCAGGGTATTCTGAAGGAGGCAAGACGAGTACTTCTGAAAAAAATATTAATGGATTGTATTCAAAAGATACACATTGTTCAAGTTTTATAGGAAATGCTCCGGCAAAAAATCCTAAATTTGTTTTAATAGTAGTTGTTGATGAACCAGAGAAAAAATTTATCAGCGGTTTTGGAACAACGCATTTTGGTGGTAAATGTGCAGCACCAATTTTTCGAGAGATTGGAAAAAAAACACTACAATTGATGAAGGTGCCTTATGATGATCCTTACGGATTTTCATCCGGTGATCCAAGAACTGTGAAGGAAGAGGCTGATTGGTATAAGGAGAGTAAGGAGCTAAATGCGATCTACGATAAATGGAATAAAAACTAATTGTTAAGGTGAAGATGAAACTAAAGAAAATATTAAAAGACATCGATACGATACAGGTAAAAGGTTCAAAAGAGATAGAAATCACTGGGGTATTTACCCATTCGAAAGTGGTTTTTCCAGGCAGTATATTTATCGCTAAAAAGGGAAGGGAAACAGACGGTAATCATTATATTCAAAATGCGATTCAAAACGGGGCAGCTTGTATTGTGCTGGATATGTATAACCCTTTTTTATCAGGGGTAACTCAAGTGATTGTAGAAGATCCTGCAGCAGTTGAGGGGAAAATTGCAAAAAACTACTTTGAAAATCCTTCGGCAAATCTCACTATGTGCGGAATTACTGGAACATGTGGAAAAACAACCGTTGCCTATTATACAAGGTATTTACTCGAAAGTGAGTCAAAAACAGGACTGATTGGGACCATTGAAACAAATACCGGATTAAAGAGGTTTAAAAGCACTCATACCACACCTGATGCAGTAACTTTAATGAAAATTTTAAAAGAGATGAAAACTGCCGGATGTAAAAACTGTGTGATGGAGGTCTCCTCCCACGCGTTAGATCAAAGACGTTTAGAGGAAACCTATTTTGATATTGTTGCCTTTTTAAATTTATCCCATGAACATTTAGACTACCATATAACGATGAAAGAATATCAAAAAGCAAAAGAGAGACTTCTTTTTCATCGGAAAAAGGACGGCATTGTTGTAGCCTCGTTAGATTCTGCCTGGGGAGCATCGATAAAAGATAAAATTCCAGAAGCAGTCACTTTTGGATTCTCTTCCAAGGCAGATGTGCATGGATCAAAAGTGGACCTACAAAGTAATGGATCGGCTTTTATCTTAAATATTGCAGATGAACAAAAAGTGGTAAAATTTCCTCATATTGGAATGTTTAATATCGAAAATGCATTAGCTGCGTCGGCAATTGCCTACTCATTAGGAATTTCCTTTGAAGATATTGTTTCAAGGCTGGAAACTATGCCAGGGGTTCCTGGTAGAATGGAAAGAATTGAAAACTCTTCTAATCTTTCGATTATTGTAGATTATGCACACAAAGTAGAGGCATTGGAAAAAGTTTTAATCACATTAAAAAAAATTACCAAAGGAAAACTAATCATCGTTTTTGGATGCGGTGGAGATCGTGATAAGCAAAAACGTCCGCTCATGGGCGCTTTAGTAAATAAATACTGTGATTTTGCAGTGTTAACTAATGATAATCCAAGAAATGAGAATCCGTCTGCAATTATTAATCAGATAGAAGAGGGGATTACCTCTTTAGATTATGTAACCATTGAAGATCGAAAAGAAGCGATCCAGTATGCGATCAAACAAGCAAAAGTGAATGATACGATTTTACTTGCCGGCAAAGGTCATGAAGAGGAGCAAGAAATTGGAGGTCAAAGGCTCAGTCTTTCTGATAGAATACTTGCAAGAGATATGGCATCTGCTTTATAATAAAAAAATCTATGAAGATTTTAAAACACTTTTTCCTTCTTTGCCTTACTTTTTCTCTTACAGGTTGCTTTCAATCAAAGGGCGCAAAGTATACAGAGCTTATTATTGAAAAAAATCTTCATGGTCGCCATACAATGCCTATTATTGTGCTCGATCCTGGCCATGGAAATTATGACCTTGGTACCCATAATCATCTTTGCGAAGAAAAAGAACTTGCTCTTAATACCTCTCTTTATACAAAAACTGAGTTAACAAAAATGGGCTATCGAGTAGTAATGACACGCTCTCACGATGAGTTTATCACCTTAAAAAAACGTGCACAAATTGCCAATGATCTAAAATGCCAAGTGCTTGTGAGCATCCACTACAATGCAGCCCATAATAAACAGGCAAATGGAATTGAGATCTTTTATCCAAAAGAGGCAAAACCATGGAAACAAAAAAGATCTAAACTTTTAGCACAAACCATCCTTCGCAAAATGATTGTAAATACAGGAGCAAACTCCAGAGGGATCAAAGAAGGCAATTTATGCGTGATAAGAGAAACCAATATGCCTGCAGTGCTCATTGAGTGTGGATTTATCACAAATGATGAAGAGTGCCATAAGATGATCAACCCTTCCTATCAAAAGACGCTTGCAAAGTCGATAGCAGAGGGATTAGACGAGTACTTCCAACTATAATGAGGGGGGGGCGGTAGTTATTTGGCGATCTTTGTCCCTTTTTTGGTCTCTAAGTATCCAGTATACACAATCGACCAAAAAATGAACAAATCTCATCCAAACCACTACCGCCCTTAGGGCATTTTTTAGGGAAGTTGGTGACTTTTTAGTGATGAAAAAATGGAGGATTAAGTATGATCAACAAAAATAACAACATATTGCCACCTAATGAAATTATATTTTATGAGACAGAAGATGGTAAAATCTCCATCGCTGTCAAATTTGAAAATGAAAATGTTTGGCTTACACAGAAACATATGGCTGAGTTATTTGGCTGCTCGGTTGACAATATATCTTTGCATCTAAAAAATATCTATGCTACCGGCGAATTAAACGAAAAAGCAACTACCGAGGAATCCTCGATAGTTCAACAGGAGGGTAAGCGTTCTGTAAAGCGTATGGTATTGTTCTATAACCTCGAGGCGGTTATTGCGGTTGGCTACAGGATTAATTCAGAGCGTGGTACTGCTTTTCGTGCTTGGGCTACTGATAAGTTAAAAAGCTATATATTCAAAGGTTTTGCTATAGATTCAGAGCGATTTAAAAAAGGCTCAAAATTTGATACGCGATTCTTTGATGAGCTCTTAGAAGAAATTCGGGAGATTAGAGCTAGTGAACGTATGGCTTATCAAAAAATCACAGATATTTATGCAACATCTGTTGATTACTCAAGTAGCTTAAATGAAACGCAAATGTTTTTTGCTACAGTACAAAATAAGCTGCACTTTGCTATAACAGGAAATACAGCGGCAGAAATTATCGCAGATCGAGCTCACGCCTCAAAGATTAATATGGGATTAACTACTTGGCGCAGAGCGCCAGATGGCAAAATTTTCCTATCGGATGTAAAAGTTGATAAAAATTATTTAAACAACAATGAAATATCTCAGCTTAACCGGATTGTTAATATGTATATTGATTATGCTGAATTTCAAGCAGCAAGAGGAAAGGTGATGCTCATGAAAAATTGGGCAGAAAAACTAGATGTTTTTTTGAAATATAATGAACAAGAAATATTGGTCAG
>CAMCSI010000061.1 GCA_945877885.1 Chlamydia trachomatis | reverse complement strand
ATTGTTTTTTTCTCAGGTGGCATTTGGCCACTACTAACAGCTGCGATTTCAAAAACCTCAAATCAAGGTGAGCAAGGAAAAATGCTTGCCCTTTCCCAATCTGTTCAATCATTTTCAATGCTTATAGCCCCACTTATTGGTGGTTTCTTTCTTCACAAACATGGGTCGATGCCCTTTGTGTTAACCGCCATATCAGCCCTATTTGCTGCAGCAATCCTTGTAAAATCTGGCTCATCCCCCTATAAGCTTTTGTAAAACTGGTTTACAAAATAGATTTTTTGGTAGACTTCAAGTTTTTACAAGGAGCATCAGATGAAAGGGGTTATTACAGCAGTTGTTACACCATTTAAAGAGGATCGAAGTATTGATAAAGAGGCATTTGTTAAACTTATTTGCCTTCAAGAGGATGCAAAAATTGGCGGGGTGGTGATTGGTGGGACAACAGGTGAGGGGTGGTCTTTATCTTTTGAAGAAGTTAAAGAATTAACAGAGCTCACCAAAAAGCACTTTAAAGGCAAAGTAATTATAGGCACAGGGGCTATTTCAACAGCAGAGACAGTGTTAAAAACTCAAAGAGCAAAACAGTTAGGGGCAGATGCTGCCTTAGTTATTGTTCCTTATTATATTCTTCCAACCGAAAATGGGGTGATTAAACACTTTGAAGAAGTGGCAAAAGTGGGAATTAAGATCATTATCTACCATCATCCTAAAAGAACAGGACTTAAACTCTCGCTAGATTGCTTAAAAAACCTTTGTAAGATACCAAATATAGCTGCCATCAAGGAAACAAGCGGGGATGAGGAATATATAAAAACCCTTGCTAAGCATACAAAAGTTTTTGCTGGGTGTGATGATGAAATGAAAAAGGCAAAAAGCTTGGGGGCTTTGGGAATTATCTCTGTAATAAGTAATGTTTTTCCTAAAGAAACAGTAGATTTTTTTGCTCAAGAGGAGAAAGATTTTGAGTGGTTTTTGCAAGGGATGATCCCATTATTGTTTAAAGAGGGGAACCCAAGTGGGATAAAAGCAGCTCTTAAGAAGAAAAAAATCATTGATGATTTTCTCCGACAGCCACTTCTATCCCTTACTGACAAAGCAAGAGAAGAGTTATATGATTTTATGGAAAGAATCGTTCGTAAAGAAATTGCAAATAAGTGAATCATTTTCTCGACAAAAGTTTCCTAAGTTGTGTATAATACCATTTTTTTATTGAATCAGCAATTTGTCGAGAGATAGTTAAGAACAAAGGAGCGCTAACGTTGAGCAAAAAACCACTTATTATTAGTTATTTTACTAAAGACACTTTATATGAAAAGGAAGCAGAAGATTTAAGAGCTTCTTGTGAAAAATTGGGACTGGAATATGAAATTAGTGAAGTGCCAAATTTAGGTACATGGCAAGATAACTGTTGTTATAAAGCAAAATTCATTTTGGAGAAGCTCGAGCAACATCAACGAGCTGTTATTTGGACCGATGTAGACAGTATAATTTTTAAAACCCCAACTATGTTGCTGGATTGCAAAGCTGACTGCGCTTTACGTGTAAATGATAATGTACCAGTGGATGATCAGTCTAAGATTTTAAGCGGTACCATGTTTTTTAACTACACTGCCTCTGCGAAAAAGCTTTTAGGACTTTGGCAAAAAGAGTGTGAAAGACAGTTGCAGAAAGGGGGAATTGTTTTCGATCAAGTTTGTTTAAGAAAGGTTGTTCTTCATTATCCAACAATTGTTGAAATGAAAAGAATTCCTGTTTCCTATCTAAAAATTGTAGATAATAAAGAAGATATGGCAGCTGATCCTGAAAATGTTATTGTTCACTACCAAGCATCACGACTACTAAGACCTATTGTAGATGGGGATCTTAATGCTTGTCTTGTCGATGGAATGAGCTCTTTGGAATTGAAAAAGCTAAGAACGACATAAACGTTATCCTTTAGTAAAAAGTTTCTTTGGCCATAAAAATAAATTATGGTAAGATTTAAATCTATACTACTCTTTGTGGGGAGAAGATTCTATGAAGCTTTCAGAAAAGATAAAACGATCTATTGCAGGAAAGGAACGTACGTTAGAGGAAAGTGGACAAACGCTTACGCCCTTAGCGGTAATGTTGAGGGGTATCAAAGAGGGATTATTATCAGAGGCAGAAACAGATGTCTTGAAAAATTTACTCCTTGATAATCAAACAGATACGTGCGATGTCTCTTCTGATTTTTCTATCCTAACTTCTATCACAAGCGAAATAAAGTCGATTCATCATCAGTCTGTGTTGCTTCATGGAGAGAAGATTTCCGCGGCAAAAGAGCTTTTTAGCGCTTATGGGGAGCTTGCTTTTTCTCGCTGGCTTAAAGAGGTATACGGCAATAGACAAACTCCTTATAACTTTTTGAAATACTACCTATTTTACACCTCACTCACTAAAGAGTTGCAAGATAAGATGCTTGCAATGCCTAAGCAAATTGTCTATACAATAGCCTCAAGAAATTGCAGTGAGGAAGATAAAAAAAGCGTAATCGATACTTATGATGGGGAATCAAAGGAAACGTTTTTAAAAGCGATTCGAAAAGCTTTCCCAGTGGAACGAAAGATGAAACGTCCTATGAAAAAAGAGCTCTTTTCTAAGCAGGTGATTTCTCTATTGGAATCAGCCTTAGAGGTTATAGAGGCCAATAAGGCAGATTTTTCGTTAGAAGAGCTGCGCTTAATTGATAGCTCCACAAAACTTATCTCAAAACATCTTTGGGAAGACTAACTTTTATTCTTTCGAAGAATTGTTAATGCTGAGATGAAATTATGTAAAGGAACATGTTCCTCTGTTTCATTCGTATCTCGATCACGAACAGAAAGAGTAGATGTTTCAACCTCTTTATCCCCAATGATCAACATTTTATTTATCTGATGCATCTGAGCATTTCGGATTTTTTTACTAATTGATTCATTTGAACTATCAATACTTACTCTAAATCCTGCTTCTTTCAACTCTTTTGCAACTTCAGTGCAATAGCCGATATGTCTATCTGCAACAGAAAGTAAGGTAACTTGTTTTGGGGATAGCCAAAGAGGGAATCTTCCTTTGAAATGCTCGATTAAAATAGCAAAGAAACGCTCAATAGATCCGTACAAAGCACGGTGAATCATAACAGGCTGAACCTCTTCTCCATTTTCATCGGTATATTTAAGTTCAAAACGCAGTGGTAGCGACATATCAAGTTGTATAGTACCACACTGCCAGGTTCTTCCAATGGCATCGCTTACATGAATATCAATTTTTGGTCCGTAGAAAGCACCATCTCCTTCATTTACCACAAATTTTTTACCCATGGCTTCTAAAGCAGACTTCAGGGCATGTGTTGACTGCTCCCAATCTGCATCTGTCCCAATTGTTTTTGATTTTGGTCTTGTGGAAAGCTCAAGGTGATAAGATAAACCAAAGGCGCTATAGAGTCTGTCTGTAAGGTCTAATACCCCAATAATCTCCTCTTTTATTTGCTCTTTTGTCATAAATATATGAGCATCATCTTGATGGAAAGAGCGCACGCGAAGTAATCCTGAAAGTGATCCCGATAGCTCATGACGGTGCACGTTTCCAATTTCGCCCACTCTTAAAGGTAAGTCCCTGTAACTATGTTTTTTCGATTTAAAATAGAGCATGCAAGCAGGGCAGTTCATAGGCTTAATGGCATAGGTGCCTTTGTCAATTTCTGAAAGATACATATTTTCTTTATAGTTAGCAAAATGGCCTGAAATCTCCCATAAGCTGCTGCTCATCATCGCTGGAGTTTTTATTTCTACGTAATTATCCTTATCGTGTAATTGTCTCCAATAGTTTAACAGCTCATTCCAGATAACCATCCCATTTGGTTCGATAATTGGCATTCCAGGAGCATGGTCGGTAAAGGAAAATAGAGATAGCTGCTTTCCAATCACGCGGTGATCACGTTTTTTAGCCTCTTCAAGCAATGCTAAATGGTCGGCAAGCATGGTTTTATCAGGGAAAGAGATAGCGTAAATTCTTGTTAAAGAGTCCCTTTCTTGATCCCCTTTCCAGTAAGCGGCAGAGGTTTTCATCACTTTAAAAGCTTTAATTTTACCCACTTTTGCAAGATGAGGGCCGCGGCAGAGGTCAAAAAACTCCCCTTGTCTATAGGCTGTAATTGGGGCGTCCTCTGGAAGGTGAGTGATTAACTCTTTTTTAAAAATATTATCTTTAAAGGCGGCAAGTGCTTCAGCCTTATTCTTAAAGGTCACTTTTTCAGTAGAATAATTTTCTTTTAGTATTTTTTTAATTTCCTCTTCAATTGCCTTAAAATCATCAGAAGAAATGCTTAAGTTTGCAAAATCATAGTAAAAACCACCGTCAATTACAGGGCCAATGGTAGGCTTTGCATGAGGGAAAAGACGAAGGACTGCTTGTGCTAATACATGAGCTGAGGTGTGCCAGAACACTTGTTTTCCTTTTTCATCTTCAAATCCATAGATATTTACCGCGTCCCCTGGGTGAATTATGTCTGTCATGTCAGCAGGCTTTCCATTTATATAGATAGCAGTCCCTTGGTGAGGATCTGTAAGTTTCAAAGTTTGAGTGAGTTCGTTGCCTGTTGTTTCCGATTTGATAGAAATTTCTTTTTCATTGCATAAAATGGACATAATAGTACTATTTTGGTGAAAGTTATGATTGATAATATACTAGCACAAGAGAAAGAGCTTTGCAAGATTAGAGATCCATCTATTCGTCAAATGGCTCAAATTTGTTTGCGCTCACGGCTAATTGCAACCTATAGCCTTGAAGATACTGCTATAAAAAAAATCTTAGAAAACCCACCTCCAACTATCCCAGGACTACTGGGGGAAGCCTTTCAGATTCATTTAGTTAGAGTACTTAGATTTTTTTTGGAGCATAAAGAATTTAGAGCCTTGTGCATAAGGCTTAACCCCCTTGGACAGAATCAAAATTCATTAATAGCCTTTAAAGAAGCGCTCCTTATCCCTTTAAGACAAAGTGTGGGGAGTTGTTTTGCAACAGCTTTTCTTATTCATCTGCAAAGAACAGATTTGTTTACACTTGCCGAAGATTTATTTAAAACTTATACAAAAAAAAGACTTACGCGACTCATTGATGATCAAGAGGTAAAGATCCCTTTATGTCCCAAAGCTGGGGTTATTAAGGCCCTTAACGTAACAATTGCCAGTTCATTGATGAAATCCTACGAGTTTACTGTGGCAAGCCTTGCAGATAGTAGAACAATTTTTTCCAAGTGGAATTTTCATGTGGCTCTTGGGCTTGATAATGAAGCCTCAGGAGGTCTTGGAAAAATTATTTACACAGTAATTCAAGAGCAGATGGAAGAAGGGGTTAAGTTGATGGAAGAATATAAAGGGGATATCGATCAACTGGAACAAAGCCTTGACTTTGATGACGCCTCCTTTAAAATGGCCCATACCTATGAGCAGATGGATAGTATCAAGCGGTCGGCAAAGATGAAAAGTTACTTTTTAAATGTAAAGATTGATGAATATGAGTCAGTAGGAAAAAATAATAGTAAGCTTGCCGCTTTGTACAAATTTTTTGTAGAGCAATATTTATTACTCTTTCCCCACTATTTTCAAGAACTTTATGATCCGGAGATGTTTTCAGAAGGCGATATTAAAGAAGATAGGCCTGCAGGATTTCGACTAGTTTATAAACATGGAAGGAGCGATTCCCGAGTATGGACCTATATTCACACTGACAAAGAGTACCTTGGGGCCATTAGAGACTTTTTTACAATTACAGAGCCTATATTAATCAGCTTAAAGCGTGAAGATGGACTGGAAAAGGAGATCGAAACCATTATTTCAGAAATGTTACTATTTATCGATAGAAAAGAGTTTATGAAAGAACAAAGGATCCGCATTGAAAATATGCATAAAACTCACCTAAAAGAGGAAAAAAACACCTCTCCTTATGCCTATATTGCGGGGGGGAATTTGGAATCTCTCATTAATTTTTACTTAAGCAAAATGCAGCCTGTAAAAAAGGAATTTATTAAAGCAGAATCTGTGATGGGACTTTGCCATTCATTGATCGAATTTATGAAAGATGGCTATCATGCAGATATTGAAAGGCTTTTAAAGGATCCATTTCAAGGGATATTAATCTCTAATGAGACCCATGCGTTTAATTTTTTACCAGGGCAAGCGATATTTAAAAGGGCCTGGTTGGACACAGGAAATACTTATACCTATATTCGAGACCATCTTTTGCAGTCAAATCTTCCCATTATTTTTGCAGATACGAATTGGGAAGGAAAGTTTTTAGCTTTTTTACCAAATAGTGATAGGGATGATTTTGTCTTAGTTTTGTATGATGGATTTGAGATTTTTGAATTTTTAAACTGGAATTGGGAGTTTAAAGAGGGCGCATTATGGACGCTTTATAGCCATAAATAGACATCTCTCGTAATTCACCTTACGTAACATTTCTATTATAAAAGTCTGTTTTTTAGATTGGAAGAGGGTCGTTTTTTACTTTTAATCAAGGCAGCCAAGGTTTTAAAAGAGCCGTAAATTTGAATACTTCTTTTAGCGCGCGTTACGGCTGTGTACAAAAGTTCTTTAGGAAATGTGGTGGTTTCCTCAGGTAAGATAATCAGCACGCGCTCAAATTCACTACCTTGGCTTTTGTGTATAGATAGGGCAAAGGCCTTTTCATACGAAGGAAGCATAAGCCTTGGTAAAGTGATGTTTTTTTCAGGAAAAAGAGCAATATCGCCATTAATATAACCAATATCTCCATTGGTTAAATGGGTTACTTTATCATTTTTTGTAATCAGGATGGGGGTCACTTCATCTTTATCAGAGTGAATTTGTTCATTCAGCTTTAAAGAGCCATAGGGACCTTTTCTGAAGGGGGTGAGTATGATTTGACGTTTATCATGGGTTTTTGGATTAAAGGCCTCTAAAGGCTTTAAGCAAATATCATCGGATTCATCTAAAATTTTTTGAAGCATTGCTTCATCTTCATTTAATATTGCACTAGAAAAATCTATGATACTTTGTTTATCTGACCTCATAGGGGCAGTTAATGTCACATTATCAAGAGCAACAAGCGTGGTAAAATCATAAAAAATAGAGGCACCAGAGACAGGGGGTAGTTGATAAGGGTCACCAATAAATATCACCTGCGTGATATCAAGAAGCGAGGAAAGAAGGAGGTTAAACAGATTTGGGGAGATCATTGAACACTCATCGACAATAAGCAGATCAGCAATAATAGGGGGGTGATGATTCATTTTTTCAAACCCTTCTTTTATCCCGAGGAGTTTGTGAATGGTGGCAGATTCTTCAAACGTTTCAGCAAGTGCAGACAAAGCTTTACCAGTAGGGGCTGTGCAAAGAATTTTTTTACCCGGGTACACTTGTTTATAGGCCCCTATGATCGATTTTGCAACAAAGGATTTTCCAGAGCCGGGCCCTCCTGTAATTAGGAAAAATGGGCAGCTATTTAAATAGGTAAAAACCCTTTGCTGTCCTGCATTTAACCCCTGTGGACAGGGTATGTTTAAGGAGAGTTTTGGCAATTGAATCCTATGGGATAAGTGAGCGGCGATCTCCTGTTCATGGAAAAAATTTCGCTCTAAATAGTATGCATTGCCATCTTTTATGATTGGGCTGGGTTTTTTCTCTAAAATTTGGTCAATACTTGGGTCTACCTCTTCTTTTTCTATAAATAGATGCCCCTCCCTTGAACTTTTCATCAACTCTAGGCAAAAGTCATACAGGGG
>CAMCSI010000060.1 GCA_945877885.1 Chlamydia trachomatis | reverse complement strand
GGCATCGTTGATCATAGGTTAGGTGATGATAACTACTCATTATGAGGTCTCCTTGTGTTTTGGTTGTTCAAATTCACAATAGAGATTTTTTCATCACCTGCCTACTTTTTTTTAATTCAAATCGTGCACTTCAAATTACAATCGGCGTTCATAATAATAGAAGTATAATTAATTAAATAAAAAATATTTAATTTATAATTAAAAAGATAGACCTGTCTTTAAGAAATCTAAGGAGCTAGTCTGAAAATTTTTAAAAAAATCACCAAAACTTTTCCCTTCAGGAGTTGGCCACACCCGCAAGTTAGGATATAGCTTCATCCAAAATAGGCATTTACTCTTCCCAGCTTCATCAAAATCCATTGATAAAAGAATCAAAGGCACCCCCTTTAACCATCTATGAATTTTATCATCGGGCTTTTTACTTATCCCTCCTAAGGCTACCGAGCATAAAAGATGGGAAGCCACCTGTTGAATAAGCATAGCATCAAGTTCTGACTCAACTATAATCACAGGCTTAGATACATCTCCATATACAGAAAGCGAATTTTTACTACCCGATATCTCCACGTATTTGGGAAGTGTATCATTTTCATTCCAATCACTTCTTCTAATTTTAATTTTAATAAGTTTACCACCAGAATAAGAAGGGATAACGAATCCCTTTGGAATCCATAATGCTTTTAAACTCCCATTCTCCCTTACTTCATTTAGAAGTCCCCACTCCTCTCTTTTTAAAAACAGATTTTCATCATTAAATCCTAAAGAAAACATTCTGATGATATCCAAAGAAAAGCCTCGTTTATACAGCGTTTCTAAAGCTAAAGGATTATTTAGTAAATTTTTATGAGTTGAAGATATAAATTTTCCTGCAGATTCCTGCCAAATTAAGCATACGGGAATATCTGGCGCTGGAGTAAACACCTCATTGTTGTGAATTTCTTTAAATGGATTCTTCTTAAAATCTGGAGTCATATTAATTTTCTGACAAGCTTGGTGAAATGACATACCTAAAAAATCCCTACAAAATTGAATTGCATCTCCATTCGTTTGACAAACTCTACACCAATAACGACCCGAATTTCCTTGATTAGGCCATATACAAAACCGGTCTTTTCCCTTTTTGCATTTTGGACACATAGATTTATACTCTCCTCCATTAGTAGAGGTAGCTTTTTTTGGACATAGGTTTAATTCATCTGCAAGGTCTAAAATGTTCAAAGTTTACTTATTTGTATTGTGATTTCTGTGAAAATTGTGAAGAAAATATTTTTATAAAATATCTATAATCTAGAAATCGATTATTAAAACTATTCATCCTTCTTCTATTATTTACATTAAAAATGCTTGGTAATCTTTCAAGATTTTATTGAAATCTTTTCTTTCTTGAATCGATTCTTTACTATATTTCCCATGTTTTGTATTTGCTTCTTTAATGCGAGAAATACCCTCAATCGTTTTTGGTCCGGCAAATGCTCCATGCATTCTACAAACGCTTTTTCCTATGACACAATTATTTTTGCATTGAGATTTGCTTCTCTTACTCTTTGCTTTGCACTGAACCATTTGTTTCTCCTTGCATGGGATATTATTAGTAAAAAATTATCTACCCCCACCTACATGAAATTTTGAGCCAATAATTGCATGTCCTTCATTATAGATGTGGTTATGTTGTACATGTATTTCTTGATCAGGCTTCCGATTCTTATCTAGGCTTACTTTAAATTCTAAAAATAATCTAGATAACTTTATCCCTCTTGCTTGTTTTTGAGTTTTTAAATCTTCATTATTAGAGACTATAGCCCCTAAAAGCTCTCTATTTGACATAAAATGTATGATTATCAGTTTAGTAATTATCATTAAATCAAATACATCGCGTGATCTAAACTCTTTGAAAAGCGACAAAATATTATTGCAATGTTTTTCTAAAAAAACTTGCCCATCTTCTAACTTCATATTCTTTAGTCCGGTTCCAATTACAACGCTATTTACACAATCTGTTATAGCAGCAGATGCTACACTTAAATCATATACACCAAAAACCTCGAAAACTTTAGCCTGTAACAATTCTTTATCTTCACTAAACGAATCTCCTTCAACACCAAAGGTCAATAACCCTATTGCATCAGTACCGTTTAATAAGTCAATTTTAATATTGTTATCCTTTTCGTGTTTTCTATCAAGCCATCTACAAATTAGCTCTCTATCTTTATTTTTATTTAGTATTTTTCTTTCATCTGACATTTATCAAACCCCTATTCATTTAAAATTTTTGATGTAAATTTATAACATCGTGTTGTTTTAGAATTTCCTGGCAATGCCTCAGGTCTTGTAGCATTTCCCTCTATATCCGGAACTAAATACCCTCGCTTGATGCAAAGTTTTTCTACTAATCGACAGTCTAAACCTCTGCAAATTTCCTTTCTAAAAATTTCTATATAAACATAAAATTCAACACCTTTTGACTCATCTTTTTTAAATCCAGCTCTATTGATAGTTCTACTTCTATCATCTATCTCTCGATTCCATGGTGAAAATCTGCTTTCTCCATGCAATTCAAAAAAGCTTTTTACTTGCGATAGTGCATTTTTTTCTTCGTATAGACCATGACTACCGCGGTCACCTACCCAATCGTTAAAATTTTTCATTACTCCTTCTATAGCTACTTCATTTTTCCAGCCCGTGATTTGAAATTTAGAAGCTAACTCTCCTGCTGCAGCTAGTAGAGCAAAATTATTAAAAACCCTAATTACTTGAGGGGAGGAGTCAACGGGCAAATATCTTTGAGAAATTTCAGAAATAGTCATTTTTAAAATACTCTCAACTTCATCAATATTCTCTACAAGGCATTTTAGCCAAACTCTTGACGCGCATCCGTAATATTTTTTACTTGAATCATGCAAATGTTTTGAAAAATCTGCCCCACACGAAAATTCATGTAAATTTTCAAATAGTCCATATTTTCCAGTATCAGCTGGTATATCAATAAAGCGGACTTCTTGTCCCGCTTTAATGTTTTTACCGCCTTCTTCCATCAATTGTGAAAGACTCAATTCTCCTGTAGAAAGATAAACAAGACGCCATCTTGCTTGCATTCTTGCCAAGCCAAGGGTGTTAGCTCTTCCTTTACCCAAACCATTTCCAAGCATATAGATCACATGTCCTCCCTCTACAGGGGATATTTGTCCCAATTCATCTAGACATAATAAGCGATCATTGTGAAGGGAAGCTATTCCTTCAAGGCCATTTGCTGTAGCTCTAAAGGTCTGGATTCCAGAAGAATCCCCCCAAACTGAATTAGCTACCTGTAAAGCAGTAGACTTTCCCAATGAACTACTTCCTCGAAAATGTAATCCTATATTCGCATGATTTAGTAAATGAAGAAGTGGGCCTGAAAAACTAGCACAAAGAGCAAGTATTAATTTACTATTACCATTGGCTTTACATGCCACATTTTTTTGCCACTCTTCAATAGATCCTGATTCCTTCAAACCACAATCTATAAAAGTAGGATTTTGAAATACTATTCTCTCCTTTGAAATATAGCCGAATGTCTGATCTGGTAAAATAAAAGCTTTATTATACCACCCACATTGCAATACACATCTAAATCTTTGAGTAGGTTTGCATCTTTGTATGTATTCGAGCAATTTTTCTTTAGCCTTACGTTTCACAGAAATCTGCAAACCCATATTCCACAGAGCACTTAAAATCTTTGATCCATCTCCACTAAGAAGTTCCATAGGCATTGTCCAAGTATGCAAGTGATTGTCTATATCCATAAATTCAAGAACACGTCCATGATTTTCATTATTATGGTCACGTGTATACCCAGTAATCCAAAGTGAGCTTGATACCCACTCCTTTAGTGGATGCTTGTTCTCTTTATTCTCTGTATACCAAAGCCCTTCAGGATCAATTTCAAAACCAACTGGAATAATAATTTCCTTATAAACATATGCATTGATCTCCTCAATTCTTTTAAAAGTTTTGAGTTTTATCTCTTCTTGCGAAAGAAACGATCCTTCTGCTAAATTTTTTTTCATCCCCCCACCTACCTCTTACTAAGAGCTTGTTTCCCCAAATAGGCTCTTCGGAAATCTACAACATCCAATAAACCTAAATTCATTTCAAAATCTTCATTTAGTTGTTCAACCTCTAATTCTACCTCGTCTAACTTTTCAATTTCCTTTGTGGCTCTAAATTGATTGTATAAGATAACTATCCCCTCAATTCTCCGTGAAAATTGCCACGGCTCCGAATCATACTCACAATCATCGCACATTTTTACCGCCCTGGAGAAGAGCTACCGCTTTCCATAATTTTTCTTCATTGATCAAAACACGTCTTCCAATTGTTACAAAAGCTTCGCTAAAACCATTTTGAGGAGATCCTGCGCGTAGAGCCCATATTGCAGACTCACTATCTGGCCAAGTTCCTCTGTCTTTATTTTTAGCTGCAAATTTCTTTACTGTATATATTCCCTCAGCAATTGAATTTGTTAGTTCTATTAATTTTTTTTCTTTATCTTCCTTCATTAATGTCTCCATTGTTTGGCTTTGATTAAATTGAGGTAAGTTTAGGTGCTTTAGAATTAGACGATAACCCACAACTAAAAAAGTAAATATTGACTTAGGGGATACAGAAGCCCAGAAGTATTCCTAACATACATACTAACAAATAGTTAGATGAATATGAAAAAAAGAAAAAAAAATCTGATTAGGGGGATAGTTAAACTTGACTAAGGGGTAGAAAGCTATAATTGTACATTTTAGAAGTCATCCCAACCAGGAGAAAGTTCTTTAAAGCGCCCATTTTCATATTTTCTTGGATCAGTCTGCTTTACTGCATTAACCATCCTAGCGATGATTTTTTCTCCCTTACAATTCAGATATAAATGAGGAGGAATTTCTTTAGAGAGTTTTTCAGCTAATTTTTTTACGCCGATTTTATGTGGATGTTTCAAACTATAGATCTCTTTTTTCCAGCCAACTTTCGCAATAGGAATCAGTTTTTCTACATCTTTATTTTTATAATCGCTACGCCAGTGGACTTTAGGCTCTAATTTTTCTGCAAGTCTTTCTATTAAAGAGTCTATCAATAAAATTATATCACTATTTGCTAAAGGAATATATAAAGGATCATCAGAGTTAAATGCACTAAAATAATATCCCATTGAAGCTTGATATTGCATTTGCATGTATTCTTTTAAGTTTTTACAATGAAGATTTTTAAGAAATATGGGTTCAAATTTATCATAAGAAGATAATGTTTTTAAAAATTCCACTAGAAAAGAAAGTGAAAGGTATCCTCGCTCTTTCCATGCCTTATAGTCACTTTCTTTAAAAATAGATTCGAAACTTTTTTGATCATACACAGGGTAACGTATACAAAAGCCGCTATTCTCGTCGTTTTTCGTCCATTCTTTTAAAAATTCATGGTTTTTTTCATTTTTAGAAACTTCTGATAGTAAAACCGTAAGATTCGTATTGAGTAGATCTATGTAATTTTCACTTGACAAAGAAAATACTTTAAAATCCAAGAGATCTCTAGCATCTTCCATAATCGAACAACTAAAATTGCAGTTAGTTAGTAAAAGTTTAATCTTTTCACAAAACCATAAAACAGATTTTTCTAAATTTTCCTGCCTTATATTTTTTTCCTTTTCTAAATCTTTTTCTACTTCTTTAATAATAGCTTTTATTTTTGGATCGTTTTCCAATTTTCCAAAGATATGAGGAATAAAAGTTAAGGCGGCTCTGGGTGTACGGGCATTTTTAATTTGTTTCATTTCGAAAGATATTAAATTATCTATATTATTCCGTGTAATATCAATATGATTATAACTTAGATTCATTGGCACTCTCTGTTAACATATTTAAATGCATTTTCTCCATAAGATCAGCCACATGCTTTTGACTGTAGTGTGCATATCTACGTGTCATACTAGGAGATTTATGCCCTAAAATAGTCATAAGTTCCCCTTGCGTAGCCCCATTCATGGCTAAATAAGAAGCCGATGCATGTCTTAGATCATGAAACCGAAAGTTCTTAATATCCGCTTTCTTTAAAACTTGTAAAAATGTATTTCTAATATCTATTAAACCAGATGAGTTTTTTAGACTAAGAGGCTTAAAAACTAATCCTGTGGTTATGTCTGTTCTAGTGTTAGATAAAAGAATTTTTTCTATAATTTCAGTAAGGGGGATAATTCTTCTTTCTCCATTTTTAGTATTTTCAAGAGTTATTGATTTATTTGTAAAATCTATATCTTCCCATTTAAGATTGGCTATCTCTCCAAATCTCATAGCAGTTAAAAGCGCTAGTGAAACAATCGAATACAGGTAGCGATTTGGCGAAGCTTTGCAAGCCTCTAGCAAACGATTTTTCTCATCAATGCTAAGTAATCTATTCCTCCCCTTCCCTTCTGATGGCTTAGATACTTTTCGCATTGGCGTATCGTCTATCCACCCCCATTCTTTCATAGCAATTGTTAAGGCTTTAGATATTGCAGCAAGATACCTATTTGTTGTTGATGGGCTTCGAATATTTCCTTGTAGGGTCCTTTCTGCAAGTAGAGCATCCCTAGCTTCCGCTATGTGAGCAGGCCTGAGATCTGAAAGTAAAAGGTGACCTAATCTATTTTTCCACCAATTCAGATAGGCTGTTTGTTTAGGTACTCTATGAGGAAATTGTGATAACCATTGAGAAATGAACCTTTCTATTAAATCTTTTACTGTATGCTTTTTTGCTTCTGTGGTTTTAAAATGCCTACCATCCCTTATAGCTGATTCTGTATCTTGAATCCACTTCTTAGCTAATGTCTTTGTGCGAAATGATTCCCTTTGTATTGCGTGCCCTTTTAAACGCACTTCTGCATGGTAAGTAATAGATCCATCAGCTTTTTTATATTCCCTAATTGCTGCCATCACTTTCTCCTCTTTAAAAAGAGAGATACTCTAGCATAAATAGGGATAAACGTCACTTAAAGAGACTTATAATCTGCTGACCAATAGTCCATAAATCATTATTAAACAATAGTTAATGTGTTGTAACTTCATTGAAAACAAACGATTTACGCACTTTTTACGCACTTCAAGGAAAAGCTGCTATATTTTTCACAAATTTTTAAACTCTCTCCTTTTTGTGAATACTAGGTTTCACAGCATTCACAAAAATCACATACATCAAAATATAGATTGGATATATCATCCTCTTATATCACTTTATATCCTGTTTTCTTAGACTCAAGATGTAACCATAGAAGTTAATTTTTTAATAACAAAATAGCATGCTCTTCTCCATCCTTGGTTTTAGCACATCCAGCAATATCACCAAATGCATTCATTGAGAATATAGTCCCAGAACCTATCCAATAACTATGTGTAGGAAAAGCGATCCCCTCTACTATAAAGTCACAAACCTCATTATTATATCTATGATAAATCACTCCACCCCCGTAAGAAGTGTAGAATGTATCTTTAACAGCTATCCCCTTCTCAAACATCGGGTACTTTCCTATTTTTTCTAATGAATATAAATTCATAGTCCCTGTATCGGTCATAAACCAACCATTATTTAATAGACTTGAACAGGTAGAATCATCCAAGGATGAATCTATTTTCATACAAACACCTTTAGAAGACCATTTAACTATATAATATTTTGAGGCTTTTGCCCCACTTCGCTTCGAGATCCCAGCATTTGAGTATCCTATTATGTCTCCAAAATCATTTATACCAGTTGCAACACTAACCGAGCCATATATCCCCTCATCGCCCTTC
>CAMCSI010000059.1 GCA_945877885.1 Chlamydia trachomatis | reverse complement strand
CTATTTGTTTTGCCTCAACAGTATTTGGCCTCCCAACGGAAGAGCAGTACCTAGAGTTTCATAACAAAAATTTTGATAAGGTTAAAAAAAGTCTTATTAATTTTTTTGAAATCTATTCTTTTACACCTATTTTAAAGGACGGTCTTAAGACGATATCCCTAGATAAGGACCCAATACAGGTAGCAAAAACGGATAAATTTCAACTTACTCTCCTTGGCGGTACGATGAAGCAAGAACAAACAAATTTGTATTGCATGTTTTTAGTACAACAAGAACTAACGTCATATAACTCAAATGCTATTTTGCTATATACAACAGATCAAAAGCAGTATATGCCCTCTGTGTATTTATTTTCAGAAGTTTACAAGCAACCTTTTATAGACGTAAAAAAGTTTTCTCATAACCCAGGAGTACACATTACTACGACAAATGTAACTAAGGAAGGCTCCTATGTCCAAGAATGGCTCTTTTATAAGAATAATGAGACAAAAAAATTTAAATTATTATTCATTCCAGATGAGGCCGGTGGGGCAAATTTTGGGTTACTTGAATAGTAGATTGGTTTATGATCGCTAATGTTAGTTTCTGGACTATTTAAGTAAACACCTAAAACAAGGATGTTTTGATACGGGCGCTCTTGTTAGTTAATTTTACAGCAATCCAGTCAATACGTGTGTTGATTACTTAGTGAGGACTTGTGCAACTTCCATCGAGATAGGCTTGTTTAGTTAACCAAAGGACTTTGCTGAAAGCTATTAAAAGTTTTATTGCATTCTTTTTCTAAAAAACAGGGTTGCTCCTGAAAAGTTTCCTATGCTAATGATCACCAAGGGCCACAGGTTGTAAAAAACAATTTTTGCTGGCATTGCTTTTAAAAAAAGCCCTTTGGAAATGATCAGCATGTATTTTAGAGGGATCAGGTAAGTAAAGACCTGAAAAAATTTAGGCATATTGTCTATGGGGGTTGCAAAACCTGAAAGTAAGACAGAAGGGAGCATAAAAAGAAATGTTCCAAGCATTGCCTGTTGCTGAGTTGCTGATAAAGAAGAGATAAAAAGTCCCACCCCACTAATAGAGGTTACAAAGACAAAAAGGCTTAGTGTATAAAGCAAGAAAGAACCTGTAAACGGTACCCCTAAGACCCACGTTCCAATACCAAGCATAAGCAACCCTTCAAAAAGTCCTACGATAATTCCTGGAACAACTTTTCCAACTAATATTTCAAAAGGGAGCAATGGGGAGACTAAAAGCTGGTCAAAGGTCCCCATTTCCCTCTCCCTTGCAATGGATTGGGTGGTGATTACAAGACATATTACCATCGCTAAAATCACAACCAAACAAGGGATGTTATACCAATAGTAATATAGATTTGGGTTAAACCATACCCGCGGGATAATTGTGGCATTTTCCACATACATTCCTGCTGAAGTGAGTATATCTACATTAAATTGATGAATAATTTCTGAGGCATAAAGAGCGACAATTTGTGCAGTATTACTTTTTCTTCCATCAAAAATCAATTGTAGATCTGCCTGCTTTCCAGCCAATAGATCCTGTGAAAAGTGTTCATTGATTGATAGGACCATTATCCCCTTTTGCCCGTCTATAAATGAGGCAATCTCCTTTTCAGACTGTAAAAAGTAGATGTTTCTATGAAATGTTTTTGCGCCAGCAAACCTTCTTACCAGCTCAAATCCTTTTGCTCCATGATCTTGATTTAAAATTCCGATAGGGACGTTTTTTACATCAAGAGTTGCAGCAAAAGTAAATAGAAAAAATTGGATAATTGGTGGCAATAAAAGTGAAAAGCGTATTTTCTTATCCTTAAAGGCTGCAAGCAATTCTTTTTTTATTAAGGAAAAAATCCTATTCAAGGGATTCTCCTTGCAGTTTTCAAAGCTGTAATTACAAAAAAAATAGACCCAATAGAAGCTATGACTGCCATATCATAAAATATAAGACTCCAGACATTGCCTACAAGAAATAATGTCTGCAAACTTTGGACAAAATATTTTGCCGGTATAAATGTTGTAATGGTTTGTATCCATATTGGCATACTTAGAATCTCAAATAAAAATCCAGACAAAATGTAGGCGGGAAGAAAGCCCACCATCAAAGTGATTTGATAAGCCAGCACTTGACTTTTTGCTATGGTAGAAATCATCAAACCAAGTCCAAGCGAACATAATAAAAAGACTGCAGAAACTAGGGTAAGTAATAACAAAGACCCTCTAAACGGGACCCCATAGCAAAAGACGGTGATTGCGACACAAAGGGCCATTGAAATCATCCCTAGTATAAAATAGGGAATCACTTTTCCTATCACAAGCTCAAATGAAGTGACAGGGGTTGATAAAAGAGACTCCATAGTACCCCTCTCCCATTCTCTTGCAACAACTAGAGCAGTAAGCATCGCCCCTATCAAAGTCATAGTAATTGCAAGCGATCCAGACAGAATATAAAATCTACTTTCTAGCTGCTCGTTATACCAAAACCGGGGCTTAACCTCAATGATTGGCTTTTCAAGAGAGCCTTTCCCTGCAAGGGCCTCTTGTGTAAGAAAATTAGCAAATGCCCCTGTTACGTAGTTGATTACAAAGCTTGCGGTATTAGCTTCGCTACCATCGGCAATTAGTTGAATAGGAGCTATTTTTCCAAGGGTGTTTTTAACCCTTGTATAATAGGAAGGGATGACAATCATCCCAGCAATAGAGCCATCTATTAACCTCTCATCCATACTATGTCGATGGTAAGCACTTGTCACCTCAAAATAAGGTGAGTGAATCAAACTATTTGCAAAATCTCTTGCATCCGGTGATGTATCCTCTAAAACTAAACCCACTTTTAAATGTTTAATATCTAAGGAAACACCCGATCCATAGATAACAATTAACAAAAGAGGTAACACCACAGTAATTAACAAAGTACTTGGATCCCTGAAGATTTGGATAGTCTCTTTTAACACAAGAGCCTTTATTCTACGCACTTTACTTTCTTGCATCTATTCCCCTATCATAATTTTCTATCATTGCAATAAATGCATCTTCAAGGGTGGGGTTTGGATTTATATCTGTTGCAATCTCTTGTTTTACCTCTGTTGAAGAGGCCATCTTTATGATTTTTCCCTGATAGATAAATGCGATTCTATCGCAGTATTCGGCCTCCTCCATAAAATGAGTGCTTATCATAATGGTAACACCTTTCCTAACTAGCCCATTTATATGATTCCAAAACTCCCTTCTTGTAAGGGGATCTACACCAGAGGTTGGCTCATCGAGAAATAAAATTGAGGGCCTATGCATATTAGCACAAGCAAGACTGAGCCTTTGCTTATAACCTAAAGGTAACTTTTCCGCATTAGTGGATAAATATTTTTCGAGTTTAAATACATCGACCATTTCTTCTATAGCAGCTTTTTTCTTATGATTTTTTAAACTATACATTCCTGCAAAAAAATCTAAATTTTGCTGAACACTTAAATTTCCATAGAGGGAAAATTTTTGCGCCATATACCCAATGTTCATACGGGCGACATCTGGAGATTTTTGCAAATTCAACCCATTTACAAATGTTTCGCCAGTACTTGGCTGTAAAAGGCCACAAAGCATCTTGAAAATTGTAGTTTTTCCTGCACCATTTGGTCCTAATAATCCAAACACCTCTCCCATCTTTACTTCTATGGATACGTTATTTACTGCGGTAAAAGCATTAAACATTTTAGTAAGATTTTTTGCCACAATAGGGAAATGTTCCTTTTCCTCTTTTTTTTCTATGCAGTCAGCAAGCTTTGAATCCGGTACGCCCCCTCCCCCTAAAATATCTATGAAAGCATCTTCAAACCGTGGCAAAACGCTGCTTGCTTGAAAATCCCCTAAGAGCGTTTTGCCCTTTTTTAACACCACTCGAATAAGATTGCCTTGAATTAATGCATCAATGATCTCATCTTTTTTCTGGCATTTAAAAAGTTCCTCCCTTTTATCGCTTTCTTTTGGAGAGATCATAAACACTCTATTTTTCAATGTTTCCGTAAGGAGCTTGGGATCGCCTTGATACAAAAGCTTTCCCTCATTTAATAAAAGGACATTCTCACACCTTTCTGCCTCGTCTAAATAGGCAGTACTCCAAACTATAGTTACATCCTGATCAATAAGAGCTTGCACCATTTTCCACAACTCTCTTCTTGAGACAGGATCGACACCAACACTTGGCTCATCTAATAATAGCAATGCAGGTTTTTTTATTAGCGCACAAGCAAGGCCTAATTTCTGCTTCATTCCCCCCGAGAGATTTTTTACAAGGCGACTTTGAAAGGCTTCCAAGGCTGTAAAATGCATCAGCTTTTTAAAAACCTCTTCCTTTTCATCCTTAGAAAGGCCACGAAGCTCTGCATATAAATGAAGATTTTGCCTTACAGTTAAATCCTCATACAATCCGAATTTTTGAGGCATATACCCAGTTCCAAGGCGTATTTGTTCAAAATCTTTTACGATATCTTTCCCAAAAATGGAAATAGAGCCAGAGTCAAAAGAATGAAGGCCAGCTAAAATTCTCATAAAAGTTGTTTTTCCAGCTCCATCTGGACCTACAATACCTGTGATCTTACCTTTAGGGATGATTGCATCATCAATTATTAACTTATAGTCACTATTTCCTTTGAATTGCTTTAGTAGACCATGTATTTGTATGTTATTTTCTACCAAGAAGAATTACCTCTTATCCAAATGCAATTTCACAGTTACCGGCATTGCCTGAATTAACTGAGAGTCTGGATCATCGACATAGATTCTTAAACGATAGACTAGGTCAGTACGAAGAGTTGTGGTTTGAACTGATTTAGGGGTGAACTCAGCTATAGGAGAGATAAATCCAATTTTACCTTTATAACTTTTCCCCCCTTTAATATCGGTATAAATTGTTGCATCCATTCCATAATGAACAACACCTAAGTTCGGCTCATCGACAAAAGCCCTTATCCATACAGGAGAAACTAGTGAAAGAGTGTATACAGGATTGCCAGCATTTATGACACTTCCTACCTCTCTAACACGTGATAAAATAATTCCATCGTTAGGTGCATAAGATTTTGTGTAAGATAGATTATCCCTTGCTATACAAATTGCTTTTTTTGCCTCCTGTAAACTTGCTTTTAAAGAAGTAAATCTGGCCAGGCTATCATCAAAATCTTCCCCTGATATTGCCCCTGAATCAACGACCTCTAAACGTCTTTTGTATTGCAACTCTGCATTAAAAAATTCTGCAGCAATAGCCTCTGCCCTTGCTATCGATTCTTCTAATAAACTATCATAGGGATTTTGCTCCAATGAGCACAAAAGATCCCCTTTTTTCACCGCATCGCCCTCTTGAAATGCTAGCGACTCTACTTTCCCATTCACCCGGAAGGAAATATCCACTTCACGAACATCAACATTTCCATACAAAGTTAATGTAGTATCCTCTTTTTCATTTCCGAAAAAAACAAAGATCATTGCCGCAAGTATCACTGAAACAGAAAGGATAGAAACCGATAGATAAATTGTCTTTTTCATATATATTTTTTGTATATCTTCTTTTAATAAAAAAAACAAGTTATACTGGGGGCATCCAAACCTTGGGTGGTGATCATTTAATGGACGAATAGAATACAACTAAAATTAAAAAAATTATAGAGGCTTTAAATGAGTAAAAAAGTCGTTCATATGATAGAGAGTTTAAATTAAATGCAGTTCAATAGGTAAAAGATTCAGAAAAAAAACTTGGAGAGATAGCCTGTGATTTGGGTCTTCGCACATCAACTTTGCGTCAATGATCGCAAAATTATGAAAAAGATGACATGCTTAGCTTTAGAGGCAAAGGGATTATTAGAGCTTCTAATGAGGAAATGTTTCATTTAAAAAAGGAGTTAGCCGACGTTAGATTAGAAAGGGATATCTTAAAAAAGGCATTAGCCATCTTCTTGAAAAACAAAATGTAAAATTTCAGTTTATTAAGAATATGATCCTTACAATTGGCTTTCAAGTTACTTGAAATGGTAGTCAGCTTTACCGTGTAAACCCTTTTTAATGACAAACGCCTGAATCATCTAGGACTTCAACAAAGACTTGCATCAACCAATCCGTAGAAAAGAAATGCTGCTCTTCGTACTTTTTCAAAAGTGCTTCTATAGCTTCTCGTCCTGCGCATTTTACTTCTCCGCAAGGGTACATAAGTTTGTATAGTCCTTGTTCAAATTCTTCGATCTGGTCATCATCATAACTGAAATTTATCTTTGACGAATCAATCTTAAATTTAAATCTTTGTGGATTAAAAACATCTTCTAACACTTCTGCTTGTTCGTCGGACAGTTCTACTTCTGTAGCGTGGTTCCAGTAAAAATCAGTTAGATCAGAGATGCCATAACCTCTTTCCAATGTTCCATGCAAAAGAGGGTGTATTAATCGTGAGAATAAAGGTAGAGAAGAACAACGAGAAAATTCTTCTAATTCAGATGTGCAATCTGTCGTGCTATTTCGAACCTGACGATCGAAATAGTTTTTAAATAACTTTATTTGAAATTCTTGTAATTTTATCTGTTCTTGAGTTTCGACGCCTGAAAGATCTGCAATTCCACATGCTAAAAAAGGCATCACGGTATCCTCGTAGGGGAGGGGTTTCATAATTATATCAATTTCGCGCTGAAACCGTTGACAAAATTGCTCTACACAAGCATCGGAATAAAATTGTTGTTGCAATTGTTGTATTTCAGGTTTTAAAGAAAGCATGTAATCTTGTTTTCTTTGTGTTTCCTTTAAAAAACACTCCCACGCTTTCGGATGAGAAACAAAGGTTAGAATATTGCTTTTGTTCATCATTAACTTGTAAATAGCCATTCGTTCGTTACTGACACAATGATTAGATGCCGCACAAAAAAGAGGTAAAAAACAAATTATAAACATTACAAGGGTGATTCTTCTCATCTGTGGCTCTCCATTTTCGTTGTGGGGGTATGATTCTATAGGGTTTGTCTATAAAATGCAAGATTTCTAAATTACCCGTTTAAATGTTCCAAGGGTGGTTCGCATTTTAGAAAGGCACTGCCACCAGTAAAGCGCAGGCTAGGCCAAGATAGCGGAATACCCTCTATGAAAAGGTCAGCATCTTTCTGTGTTCTAAAGATAAGAAAATCGGTCTGAGGATATTTTTTTCTAAGCTCTTCAATTCGAGCTTTTTTTTCTTTGTCAAAGTTCCAGGTGTATTTCAAAAGTCCCCAGTTGATGGCTCGTAAACCCCCAAAATCTCTTTTGTAGTTAAAAAATCTTTTGAAAAATCTCCAAAAGCAGATAGTCCTTGAAAAGTGAAAATATATCAGAACGTCAGCCTTAGCGAACCTCATTTCGAAAGTCGAAAACGAACACCCTTCGACCACCCAGGCTTTTTCATCAAGCATTGCCTTTTGAATTGCTATGAATTCTTGCTTATCCCTTTTTTTTCCGCCAGGCTCGAACATATGCCTGTCCAGGTGGTGGACTGGAATATCTAAGATCTTACCGAGCTTAAAAGCAAATGTAGACTTTCCACTTCCAGGAAGACCAATCAGTGCAAACTTTTTGGGATGAGTATTTTTCATTCTCTCGCCTCAAGCTCTTGTTCGATTTGCTCAATACTTGGTAAAGACCCTTTTAACTCATCAGGAAGAGATTCTATGATCTTTGCTTCATACTGAGATATACCGATAGGTTTACTAACGTCTCTCAAGGCATACTCTGCAACGACTTTGTTTTTTCCTTTGCATAGCAAAAGCCCTATCGTAGATTTATCTTCTGGATG
>CAMCSI010000058.1 GCA_945877885.1 Chlamydia trachomatis | reverse complement strand
GTTTGATGTGGAAAGCATTAGTGTTAGTTTATCAGTTTATAAAAAAGGAGTGATTGAAGAGGCTAGGGAATTGATGGTTAGATTAACAGAAAGATTTGTAGAAATTATCAATAAACATGAAAAGCTCCGCCCTTATTTAAGGGAGTATCCTTTTACACACCTAAGAGCAGAGGTTAGTTTTAGTTATTGTGATAGCAACGGCTTGAAATACCAAGATGGAAGTATTGCACATGTCGTTACTGGCCGCTGTAATGAAATCTGCTATTCCATTAGTGAGCCAAATAGCCATATGCTTACAGATTTTTACGATGAACCCTATGATAAAGCTGTAGAAATTGTGCATGCAAAAGATAGAGAAAGTGCGGTTCTTGAAAAATTACCGAAATAATGCCAATGCTTACGTTAGTGAATTAAATAATTGTTATAAATTAGGGAAAACTTTAAGTTAGGATTTATCTAATTTGTAAAGGGCTGTTTTTCTATGGACGTTACCATGTTATCCCGTATTCAGTTTGCGTTAAATATAGGCTTTCATTATCTTTTTCCCCCAATGACCATTGGTCTTGCATGGATCATCATCATCATGGAAGGGCTCTATTTAAAAACAAAAAAAACAGAGTATTACAACATCACTCGGTTTTTGGTTAATATTTTTGGCCTTTTCTTTGCGATGGGTGTAGCCACTGGTTTTGTTCAATTATTTGCCTTCGGTAACAATTGGTCTCAATTCTCTAAATTTGTGGGTAATATCTTTGGTTCCATCCTTGCTGCAGAAGGGGTGTTTGCTTTTTTCATGGAAGCTGGATTTTTAGGTATCATGATTTTTGGCTGGACAAAAGTAAAGCCCTCAACACATTACGTAGCAACAATATTAGTGGGTCTTGGGGCAACATTTAGTGCCACCTGGATTGTAATGGCAAATTCATGGATGCATACACCTGCTGGGTATAAAATTATTGGAGAGGGTGTTCATAGAAGGGCTGTAATTACAGATCTTTGGCAGGTATACTTTAATCCTTCTTTTTTAACACGCCTTGGTCATGTTCTACTTGGTTGCTTGCTGATGGGAATTTTCTTAGTGATAAGTATTTCTGCCTATTACATGTTAAAGAAAAAGCACACCATTTTTGGAGAAAATGTTTTTAAAAAGACAATAGTTGCTGCTTTTGTAGTGCTTATGCTTCAACTTTGGTCGGCAGATAGCTCTGCAAGAGGTGTGGTGAGGGATCAGCCTGTTAAATTTGCTGCCTTGGAAGGGATCTTTGAAACAAGACCTAATACTCCAATATCTTTAATTGGGCTTGTGGATATGAAAAATGAAAAGGTTTATGGCATCTCAATTCCTTCAGCATTAAGCTTTTTAGCCTATCACAATCTTCATGAGGCAGTGCCTGGATTAAATGAGTTTCCAAAAGAAGATTGGCCACATGTACCTACTGTTTTTTATTGCTACCATATGATGATCTATTGCTGGGGTGGTATGACCTTTGTGGCTATGTTAGGACTGCTTTTCAGAAAAAATTTGGCGAAAAGACGCCTGTTCCTATGGTGCTGTGTCTACTCAATAATATTTCCTTATATTGCTAATCTTTCTGGCTGGTTTACTGCAGAGTGTGGAAGACAGCCTTGGATTGTTCAAGGTGTGCTAAGAACATCTCAAGGTGTCTCTCCAGTGGTAAACAGATCAGATGTGATCGCATCGTTGATCATGTTTACATTTATGTACATTTTGATGGGGGTGCTATTTGTCTACCTTTTAAATAAAAAGATTCAAAAAGGACCAATTTTTAATGATACACAAGACAATAGCAACACTTATAGAGATCCATTTTTGGAATTAAACAAATAAAGAGGTAAGTATGTCAACAGAGTTAATGCAAATATTATGTTATCTAATTGTTGGAGCATCCGTTGTTCTTTATGTAGTCTTAGATGGCTTTGATCTAGGGGTGGGAATGCTTCAAATTTTTGCCGGAGAAGATAGGAATCGGCGTATTTTTTTAAATTCTATCGGCCCCTTTTGGGATGGAAATGAGGTATGGCTAATTGCGATTGTTGGATCGCTATTAATTGCATTTCCAGATGTTTATGCAATTATTTTTTCAGGATTTTACTTACTTATTATGGTAATGCTTTTAGGGTTTATTCTTCGCGGCATAGCCATTGAATTTCGGTCAAAAGAGGAATCTTTAACCTGGCGCTACTTTTGGGATACTATCTTTTGGCTAGGAAGTGTGTTGATTACTTTTTCTGCAGGCGTCTTGCTTGGAAATTTACTCATTGGGGTGCCTTTAGATCAAAATAGAGAGCTTTATTTCGCATTTTCTGAAAATTTTAGTCTTTACGCAGTTTTTATGGGATTTTTTGCAATTTCGCTTTTTACTATGCATGGAAACCTCTTTTTATTGATGAAAACAGAAGAAAAACTTCAACAAAAGCTTCATCAGTTTGCAAGAGTCACAGCTCCTGCCTTCTTTCTATTTTTTATTGGTGCTACCATTTGGACTTGGTTACAATTGCCTCAAATTACGAATGTTTTTCTAACGTATAAAGTGTTATTTGCAGTACCAGTATTGTTAGTCCTATGTATGGGGATGATCCCATTTATGATAAGTCTTAAACGCTATGGCTATAGCTTTTTATTTTCTATGATTACCATTACCTTGCTCTTTTCTCTCGCCTTGATTGGCACCTTTCCCAATATGATACCATCTTCTTTAAACTATGCTCAAAATACTCTCACCATCTATAATGCAGCGGCACAAAGAACTACTTTGATTGTAACGCTTGTAATTGCTGTAACAGGACTACCTCTTGTTTTCCTTTATGGGGGGATATTATACACCATCTTTAGAGGTAAAACACGTCTAACGGATCATTCCTATTGAAAAGAGTTTTTAAGATTTGTTAAGCAGGGATCTTACGTTAAAAGTCTATTACAAGAAAATATAGTCTACTGTTTCTTTTTACCTGGTGTTATTAATCCTAATTTCATTAATGCTTCCTCAGCAGCTTTTGATAAATCCTCTTTTTTTTCCTCTGCCATGAGCAGATGTGCATGTGCGGCTTCGGAATCTTTAAGTGCTTCTTCTTCAAAGCTACGTAATTTTCTTTCTGCTTCTCGTAATGCTGCTGTCGGTGCATATGCTCTTTTATGTACATCTCTTAATCTGTTTTTCGCAGCTTTGACTCTTCCTTTTGCAAGGAGTGTATCATCGTCCCCTTGTGCTTCACTTTTTTCCCTTCTAGCTGCTCTAAGTTCGGTTTCAGCTGCTATTAATTCCCCAGCATATTCTATTGGTACTGCCAATTGTAGCATAGGGTCTGCAGGTACATTACGTTTTGCAATAGCTAATTCTGTTTTAGCATTATCTTTTTCTGCCACCCATTGTTTAAATATATTACTGCAATCAAAAAATGATTGGGCTACGTTAGCCTCTGCTTCTTTAAGCAGTAAAATTGCAGCCTTTGCTTTTGCCATGGCCTTACGAACGTTTGATCCCCTAACTAAAGAGGGTATATTTTTTGCTAATGTGGCCCTTGATGCAGCTTGCACTGCCTCTGCATTTGCTTGTATCGCAGCCTCTTCTGCATTTTCTGCTCTGTTAACAGTTGCGGCTATTTTTTCTAATGCTCCATCTATTGCTGGATTAAATTTTTCATGAAGCTCTTTAGATGTTGGTTGGTATTTTTGTTCAGCTGCCATCGCTTCGTCTTCTTTTGTTTCGGTAAATTCCTCTTGTTCTAAGGGTGCCTCTTGTTGTGCAGGTGCCTCTTGTTGTGCAGGTGCCTCTTGTTGTGCAGGTGCCTCTTGTTCTAAGGGTGCCTCTTGTTGTGCAGGTGCCTCTTGTTGTGCAGGTGCCTCTTGTTGTGCAGGTGCCTCTTGTTGTGCAGGTGCCTCTTGTTGTGCAGGTGCCTCTGGTTTTGGTGCCTCTTGCGCAGCAATAACCTCTGGTTGAGCAATTAGTTCAGGTTGAGCAATTATCTCTAATTCCGTAGGTGTCTTTGGTTTTGGTGCTTCTTTTTCAGTGATTATTCTTTGGGGTAGTTTAGGTGAACTATTCGAAGAAGAGCTCTTATCCTGTTTAGGTATTTTCGGTTTTAGTCCATTAGAGTTTTGGTCAATTTTTGCATTAACATGGATAATTTCGGCGTGAATCTTACGCATTTGGGTTTTCATAACGGCTTTTTGTATTATAAAAACAAGTTGTAGAATTCCAAGTGTGAAAATTATACCAATCACAAGAAGAATAGGGTTTTTTAAACGAGTATCAATAAGCTTGATCTTTTTATCTAAGCCTAACAAATTCTCATTTAGATTTACTAGGTTGCTTCTTAAATGCTGAGCGTTGTTTAAAGTTAATGACATTTGAGAATTTCCTCAGTTTTGTGAAAAATTTATATTATAATAACAAAAAATAAATTTTAGTCAATTATTTTTTCAATAAAATTTATCATAGGGTATTTAAAAACAAGGGATTTAAGTCTAAAGCAACTTTAGCTCACCATTTAGAAAATTCAGGGAGAGGAAAAATGATTAAAATTCTTTTGAGGGATTTTGAGTGGTGAATTTAGATACGTGTCGATTACTTCCTTTCCATCCAAGTTTTTTTCTTAGGGTGGAGTAGAAGGAATTATCTTTATTCGGAAAGCTTATCAAGGTAAACACTTTTTTACTGAGCTTTACCGTTGCCGTCTCTTTTGGATTTAGGTCAAAAGAGGCAAGGCCATCCATCGTAACGGTAATTGCTTGATCTTCAGAAATGGAGCGAATTTCTATTAAGGAGGTGTCAGGGACAATAAAGGGGCGAGTGGTAAGAGTATGAGGGCATATTGGGGTGATGGCAAGGGCTTTAAGGGATGGATACATGATAGGGCCGCCTGCAGCAAGGGAGTAGGCAGTTGATCCAGTTGGGGTAGAAATAATGAGCCCATCTGATTCAAAGGTGTTAAAATATAAACCGTCGATCGTCACTTCAAGATCCACCATGCTTTTGATCCCGCCTCTATGGAGCACAACATCATTTACCGCTTGAAAGGTAGCTCCTGTTGAAGAAATTGCCTCAATCATCAGCCTATCGTGGCTTTTCCAATTTTTGCTTACAATATCACTAAGATATCCTTCAAACTCCTCTATCCTGATATCTGCCATAAATCCTAAAGAACCAAAGTTTATCGCTGTAAATTTCGGGCTGTCTCGGTAGCTATATTTATCCACAAAATACAACAAAGTGCCATCACCTCCTAAGGTGATAAAAAGATCGATCGGTGTGGTTTTTTCGATCACAGGAAGAGTAAAATGATCCTTAACCTCTTCATCAATAAACACTTCAACGTTATTTCTGTGTAAATATTCCACAATAGGAATAACAAAATTCTTTGCCGGTGCTTTTTTAGAACTTGGACATACCCCTATCTTCATGTTACAATAGCTCGCTTTTCTTCACTCTTACCATGAGGGAGTGCAATTTTACTAGAAATCTTTTTTCCTCTATCTACCATGCTTGTTATTAAAAGATTAAGAATCTAGATGGTGCTCTTTTTCGTGAATAAAATCTTTTTCAACAGGGTTGCCATCTTCGTCAGTGATTAGTTCTTTGTCTCTGTTTTTCATTAACGTAGTAATACGTTTTTCTGCTGCATCAATTTTGGTATTACAGTGCTTAATAAGCTTGTCGGCTTCCTCATATAAGTTGATGGATTTATCCAAAGAGATCTCCCCAAGATTGATTTTATCTAAAATCTCTTCAAGCCTTGCATAAGCTTCTTCAAATGTGGTTTCTTTTGTCATATTGTTTATATTTCCTTTAGGGTTTTGATGGATGCTGCAGCCTTTCCGTCATGCAGCTGAATGACTATGCTCTCATCAGTTTTTAGTTGTTTGGTGGAGCTGATTAACTCATTATTTCCTTCTCGAAAAATCAATGAGTAACCTTTTCCTAAAATATTTTTTGGATTTACCGAAGATAGATGCTCTTTAAGAGCTTTTACCTTTAATTTTGCATTTTCCACCCTCGCTTGCGGAGAAAATAGATAAAGAGTTTTTCGTCTTTCTCCTGTCATTGCCTTTTTAAGTGTAAGTTGTCTTGCAATGGCACTATCTAGATCTGTGGATAAATTATCCATATTTTGAATAAAGATCGAAAGCATCGAATAAGGGGAGACAAAGTACCTTGATCTCTCCATCTTAGACAAAGCTTCTTTGTAGATACGAAGTTTTGAATGTGCCCCCCTTACAATTCCATGTTTCACTTTTTCAAGAGCTGTTTGCACTGCTTGTTTATCAACTACAACAAGCTCTGCTGCCGCAGAAGGGGTGGGTGCTCGAACATCGGCCACAAAGTCAGCAATGGTAAAATCGGTTTCATGACCACAGGCAGAAATGATGGGAATTTTCGAAGCAAAAATAGCCTCAGCAACTACCCGCTCATTAAAACAAAATAGATCTTCTAAGGAACCACCACCACGTCCTACAATCATCACATCTACAAGATTATATTTATTAAAATCATTAATAGCCTTTGCAATCTCAAGTTCTGCACCTGGGCCCTGCACCGCTACTGGGTTTAAAATCAGTTGAAAATTTGGATATCTTCGGGATAAAACATTGATAATATCTTTAATCACTGATCCTGTTCCACTTGTCACCACACCAATTTTTTTAGGAAATTTTGGGAGAGGTTTTTTTCGCTGGGGATCAAAGTATCCTTTTTTAGAAAGCTCTTCTTTTAATAGGTGAAGCTTCATTAAAAGATCACCCGCACCAGTTTTTGAAATTTGCTTTGCGATAATTTGATAGCTTCCACGAGGGGCATAAACAGAAACCTCTCCTTCCACAATCACCTCATCGCCATCTTTTGGAATAAGAGTTTGACCGGCGTATCCGGCAAAAAGAGCGACCGATATGGAGCTTGCATTATCTTTTAAGGTGAAATAGACATGACCGCTCTGCTGTTTTTTCAGATTTGAGATTTCACCCTTTACTTTAACCATTTTGAAGTTTGACTCAAAAAGATTTTTGATTTCGTAGGTTAGGGAAGAGACGGTATGAAGGTTTTTATCAGTTTTTTGCATGACTAAATAGGATAGTTCATGGAGAACAAATTTTCAACTTGAAAGTGAAAATCTTCTTTTGATATACTTATAAACCTATGAGAAAATTGATTATCGCAAATTGGAAAATGAACAAGCTTCGAAGAGATTCATTGCTGTTTATTAAAGATATTGCTTTACAAAATGAAATCGAGATTGCAATTGCTGCTCCATTTCTCTCTATTTTTGACCTTAAGACTGCGGTTTCGGGCCGGCAGGTAAAAGTTGGTGCACAAACCATGTCTGAACACGCCCAAGGCGCTTATACCGGAGAGGTTTCTGCATCCATGCTTAGAGATGTAGGTTGTGATTTTGTTTTGCTAGGGCATAGCGAAAGACGTAAACTTTTTTTGGAGAGTAATGAAGTGATTACTAAAAAAGTGGAACGAGCGGTGGTGGAAAATATGCCTTTTGTCCTTTGTGTGGGCGAAACTCTTAGTGAAAGGGAGATGGGCCAAACTGAAGAGATTTTATCAGCTATGCTTGAAGAAGCTTTATCTTCTTTAATCGATTTACATTACCATTTAGTAACCATTGCCTATGAACCTGTTTGGGCAATAGGTACTGGAAAAGTGGCCTCAAAAGAAATTATAACACAAACCCATTCGTTTATTAAGAACAAATTGAAAGAGCTTGCAGGGGATGAAGCAGATAACATCCGTATTTTGTATGGTGGGTCAGTGGAGAGCAAAAATATCAAAGAAATTTTATCAATACCTAATGTCGATGGGGCTCTAGTTGGTGGAGCATCCCTGGAAGCATTGTCATTTAACCAGTTGATCAGCAAGGCGGTTGTTTAGTTATGTCATTACTATTTTA
>CAMCSI010000057.1 GCA_945877885.1 Chlamydia trachomatis | reverse complement strand
TTTATTGGTACCAAAGATTTCTCTTCTTTTGCTAATTTTCTAGGAAAAAGTACTAAAGCTCCATCTCCCATAAAAACTATCTATAGCATAACTCTTGAAGAAACAAACGATGGATTTACTCTTACCTTTCATGGAGATGGATTCCTCTATAAAATGGTAAGAAACCTTACTGGAGCACTACTTGATATTGGAAGTAAAAATATTTCTATCTCTGAATTAACAACCATTTTAGAAAAGAAGAAAAATGCCCATGGACTATATCAAGCTCCTGCTCATGGGCTCTTCCTAGAAACTGTGCAATATAATTGATATAAATGCCATTCATCCGTATAATTGCAGGATCGGAAATAAGCCGATGTGGCGGAATGGTAGACGCGGAAGATTCAAAATCTTCTCTTGGTAACAAGGTGCTGGTTCGAGTCCAGTCATCGGTAATGTTTGATTCATACTTTAGCAAGAAAAAACTTGTATGCTTTGATTTTGATGGGCTCTTAATTGACACAGAGCCACTTCATCACCTTGCATATACCGATGTTTTAAACGATCTTAACTTTCCCCTTCCCCTTACTTTTGATGACTACTGCGGTATTGCCCATTCAAAAAACAGAAATTTATTTGCAGAAACCGTAAAAGCAAAACACCCTCAATTTACTATGCCATGGGAAACTCTTAGAGCCCATAAGACAAATCGCTATAGAGAGCTTTTAAACATAGGTTTAATCAAATCTATGGAAGGGGCAGAGGCTCTTGTAAAAAAACTTCATGATCATGGAATTAAAACCTGTATTGTCACCAATTCTTATCGAAGTGATTTGGAGTTAATTGCTAAAACACTCCCCTTTATTCATGAAATCCCCCTTATTCTTGCAAGAGAAGATTACCCGCTACCAAAGCCCTCCCCTGATGGTTACTTAAAAGCTTTGCACCATTATCAAATTAAAGCTTATGATGCTATTGGATTAGAGGATAGTGAAAAAGGGATGGATGCGTTAAAAGCCGCCTGCATACCAGCACTATTGATCAATAAAACCTCTGAAATCACCTCTTTGACTGCGCTAATGTCTGATAAAACCATGAAATGATTTATCCCAATCTAAAATAATTGCTTCCTCTTTATCACGATCATATCTTACATCTACCGAAACAACTGGATGATGCATCCCTCCAAGGATAGAATGCTCCCCTTCTTTAGCAATCATTAGATGAAACTCTTTGCTCGTGTATACAATCAAGCCATCTGCCTGCTTAACTTTTTGAAATTTTTCACCCGGGTATAAATCCATGATCTTTTGAATAATTTCCTCTGGCTGATTTTCAAATCCCTCGACAGTAAAATCTACCTTACAGCCCATCATATACCTTGAAATCTTTGACTGCTCTTTCATTAAGTAATTATGATGCTTTGGACATCTATGCCCTGAGGTGACAATCACTTTTTTATCAAAGGAGTTTTGTACTTTGTTTAATAGTATAATAAGGGCAGGGTAAATAAACTCTTCCCCATCTTGATAAGGTAAGCCATGATCATGTAAACCGCCACAATCTTCAAAAACCTTATCCCCTGATTGTATTACTTTTGCATCTTTAGATCCTCTACATCGTAATGTATTCATCGTAATCTTAGGATACCTTGATTCATTTTCCCATGGATATAACTCCCTTGCTGCAAGTTCCAAAGGGTCTATTTGATACACTTTTTCAGAAGATAAACGGTAAATTTTTTCATCACTTAGATTATTCTTCATCCGCTGCTTTTGACTTCTTTCATCGGCTGTAGAGCAGCTAATAAAAAGAAGCAACACTATGATTAAGTTTTTTTTCATAGTATACATAATCGCAAAAATCTTCTTTCAAAACAAGTATAACCTATAAAAAAGAATCGATTATTAAATTAATTATGATTTAATTATGTAATGTTATATATGAAAAATAACAATACTTAATCAAGTCTTTATATGAAGAGTGTTTTAGTTATAGATGGATCTTCTGCGTATCTTGATGCTATTAAAGAGCTCACAGATCGCCATTTTCTTGGGTTAAAGTGGACTAAAAAGGGAGCCTCTGGCTTAGATATGCTTAAAGCACAACCCTTTGATCTGGTTTTTATTGAACTTTCTTTATCTGACATGGACGGCCGTGATGTGATTGCAAGCATTCATGAAATGAACTTACCTATTCAAATTATTGTCCTTACCGAAGTAAAAAATGTTGTTAAATTAAGTGATTCGCTTCGATTCGGTATTTACGATTTTATGATCAAACCACTTGATAAACATAAGCTTGAGAATATGTTTAACAAACTTTTGTTAGAAAAAAGAAGTGAGGAAAAAAAAGCGCCCTCCTTTATATTTGAAAGCGATGTGATGAAAAAGTTGATCTCTGAGGTGCGCTTAATCGCCTCTTGTGGAGCAAACGTGTTTATTCATGGTGAATCAGGGTGTGGCAAAGAAGAAATCGCTAAGATGATACACGCCTTATCCCCTCGAAAGCAAAAGCCTTTTATTAAAGTTAACTGCGCTGCAATTGCCGACACTTTAGTAGAATCAGAATTTTTTGGTCATGAAAAAGGAGCCTTTACAGGAGCTTATCAAACAAGAAAAGGCCGCTTTGAAATAGCAGATACCGGCACTCTCCTTCTTGATGAAATTTCTGAAGTTCCCTACACCCTGCAAGCAAAGCTGTTACGTATCATCCAAGAAAAAGAATTTGAACGTATTGGCTCTACTGAATCAAAAAAAGTAGATGTAAGGCTAATCTCAACCTCAAACCGCGATATGCTCGAGGCTATTTCTGAAAAGCATTTTCGAGAAGATTTATACTACCGTTTAAATGTAATCCCCATTGCTATCCCTCCATTAAGAGAAAGAAAAGAGGATATTTTACCATTAACAGAAAGATTTCTACAAGTTGCGGCAAAAGAAAATGATCGATCAGTTAAAATCTTATCGGTTGAGGCTCGAGATAAACTGTTAGGCTACCATTTTCCAGGAAATGTTCGAGAACTCATGAATATCTGCCAAAGATCTTCTATCATGGTATCAGGTGATATTATCAAAGCAGAGGATATCTATCTTCAAAGCACGGGGCGTTTTAAAGAAAATATCCTCTTACCTAAAAATCAAACTCTAGATCAAATTGAAGCCACAGCAATTTTACAAACTCTTAAAGAATGTGCTGACAATAAATCCAAAGCAGCACAAATTCTTAATATCACCGTTAAAACCCTTCGAGCAAAACTTTCAAAAATCACTTAATCAGAAACATTGAATGCCAAATATTGAGTAATAGCAAAGAGGGGTAAATTTTTATACCACTCTATTATAGAATTTTCTGAGTGATTTTCTATTATTTTTTGTTCTACCAAATCGATTTTTTCAACATATCCAAAAGGTAACTTGAAAATATCTATAGCTAAACAGTTTACATATGTCTGAATTTTTTTAGCAAAATCAATTAACCCCCCTTCTGTTACATCAGTTATATTCACAACACCCCCCAGGGTAATAGATGGCAAAAGAGTGCTTTTCCGACGAAAATGACTACCCTTATTTGGTTTCTCTTCCCAAGCGGGAGTAGAAAATAAGGTTTGTAAATTATTGATAACAAATCCCTTCTTATTCGCAGCATTAGATTGACTTCCTTCTCCTCCATGTTTATAGCCAATGGATTGTAAAAACTTTATGATGTTAATAGCATTAACGTAAGCATCTTTAACTCTAAAACTTAAATTTTCAAGATTGGTTATTCCACCTGCGACTTTTTTGGAAAGAAATTTTAATGTACTGTTATTTAAACGTTCTATTTGAAGTTTTTTATATCGATTTACATGTTCTAATAATTTTACTCGCATTTCTTCTGGCTGATAGTTTTCAAAAGAAAATTTTATATTACATCCAGTAAATTTATGGACATAGGCTGTAGAGCTTTTTCCATTATTTTGATTAGAGTGTAATTCTACCCACAAATGTGAATGAAATAATGCGGATAGGCTTTTATGAGAAAAAGCTCCATTTAGCACTTTTATAGTGTTAAAATAATCCCCCTTAATTTCTTCCATTAACGAACTAACCTGATCTACAGTTGGCGTAATAAAAAATGCCATAAATTTTCTCCTTACTCTTAAATATTAGAGCGAAAAATACTTTATCAAATCTAAATATTATTTGCACGAAATTCTTCTCGTCTTTCATAAATATCTAAAAATTTTTCGTGCAAAACTTGTAAAAATCACTTAATCGGCTACATTAGATGCCAAATATTGAGTAATAGCAAAAGTAGGTAAATGTTTATACCATTCAACTATTGATTCTTTCAAATCATATGTAATCATTCCATTTTTCTTCTCTCTATCAATATAAATCTTTACTATCTCACCAATCTTTTGCTCGTCCTCTATAAATCCAAAAGGTAATTTGAGAAAATTAAACTTTAATTGATTTACATATTCTTGTATTTCTTTAGCAAAACCTATTAAGACCCCCTCTTTTACATCAGTTTTATTGACAACACCCCCCATTGTAATAGATGGCAAAAGAGTGCTTTTCCGACAAAAATGACTACCGTGATTCTCTTTCTCTTCCCAAGCTAAGGGAGGAAGCAAGGCTTGTATTTTGGCGACTACAAATCCTTTTTTATTCATAGCCATAGAATTTGCTCCCTCTCCCCCATGTTTATAGCCGATAGTATGTAAAAACTCTATAATTTTAATAGCATTTCTATAAGCCTCAAAAACTTTCATGGTTAAATCTTGAAGGTTAGTTAATCCTTTTGATGCCTTTTTTGAAAGAAAGCCTAAAGCGTTATGGGTTAATCTTTCTATGTGAAGATCCTCATATCTTTTTATATGCTCATCTAACTTTCTTCTTGTTTCATCTAATTCTGGCTTTACCTGCTTAGCAAAAACTTTTAGATTGCACCCTGTAAATTTATGTAAATAGACTTTATAGTCTTGCCCATTAGTTTGATTTGTATGTAAACAAACCCATAAAGAGGACTTAAATAAATCATAGACTTTATTACAATCCCATGATTTCTTTAGCACCTTTTTAGTTTGGTTATAATCTTGTTTTAAATGTTGTATTAAAAAGCGAACATCATACACTGTCGGCGTAACAAAAAAACTCATACTTTATCCTTGCTCAAAATTTTAAAGAGCGGAAAATACTTTATAAAATTTACAAATTATTTGCACGAAATTCTTCTCGTGTTTCATAAATATCTAAAAATTTTTGAGGAGAATCAGCTTTTAGGAAAGGATTTATCTTCAGTTCTTGCTTGAGCGTATGAAAAAGATCTCCTTCTTTCATATCTTTTTCAGAGAAATGTTTATCTAAAAATTTGATAAAGGCAATATTTCTTTTATTATAATCATGACCCGTTAATAATCTTGTCTCTGCTGGGAGTTTTTTGATTTTTTCAAACGCATGAAAATAATGGTGTTCATTTCCTTCAAACATTTTCCCACATCCACCAAGAAAAAGGACATCTCCGCAAAAAAGTAGTTTTAGATCAGGGAAATAATACATCAAATGTTCCATGGTGTGTCCTGGGGCATGAATCACTTCCATGGAAAATGGACCTAAAGAAAGTTCATCCCCTTCACAAACTTCCTGATCTAAAAAGGGAAGATCTTTATGCTTTGGACCAATTACTGGCACTTTAGAATCCCCTTTCAATGGCGCTGCCCCTTTTAGATGATCTTCATCACAATGGGTAATTAAGATTGCCTCTAAGGTAAGTCCCATATCCTCTATGGCTGCTGCAACAGGCTCTGCATCACCTGGGTCAATAGATAAGCAAACACCATTTTGTACAAGCAAATAGGTGTAATTATCTTCCAAAACACGTAGCTGATAAAGGGAAAACTCCCCTTCTTCAGAACAATCATCTGTTATAATTTTTTCCATACACCCATCAATATCACATTTAGATTATTGAGGAAAGTTTCATTGCTTCCTCTAATATTTTTGAGAAAATACTTTTTGAAAGCTCTTCTTTCGTATGCTCTTTTCCCTGAGCTCTTAACTTTTTTAATAAAGGTTTTTGTAAGGCAAAAACCATCCCTCTAAAAAAAATTTTATACGAAAGATTTTCTTCTATTTCATAGTGAAATAATGTCTCAGATAAATGACCTGAAAGATAATTTTGAATCAACACACACATGTTATCTAACGAATCCTTTACCTCTTTTAAGGATTCAATCACCTGATAAGCAGTAATATCAAATTTTGAATCAAGGATTAAATTTTCAATCTTACCGGCAAGATTTTCCTTTTCTTTAAACCTTTTTTCAGAAAATGGTTTTGCAGGTACTTCTTTGAATGTAAGACCATTACCTGTTGCATCGTAAAATGATCTATCCGGATAAGCTTTTGCAACAGCGTCAATAACATCTTTTTCCATCATCCATTTTGTCTGCTGTAATGGATCTTTATGTAGACTATTTTCCCAAGAGGCCAAAATATCTCCGCTGTATCGCTTATTTCCTTTTAAGCCAAGATCGACCCCTGCAAAAAAAATGGGATCACAGCCTAAATAAATAGCTACCATCAATGCAATTGTAGTTACAGATAGCGCCTCTTCAGATAAATGCTTTAAAATACCATAGTCTTTGATCTTAAGTCTATCATCCATAAAGACTTCAAACAATCCACCTGTTTCGGTTCTTATGTAACCAGTATCTGCCGCAAAAAAGCGAAAAATATCTTTTTGAACTCGATTAGTATAAATTAAGGGAGCTGTAAAGGCTCTTGAAGTTCTTAATCGATCATATTCCTCACTATTTGGATCAATAGCAAAAGCTAGATGGGGAGAAATTCCCAACCGATCCAAAGCGGTAATGGTAGAGCCCCCTGCCAAAATCAAAGCTTTCTCTTTCATAAGATGAAGCTGATCTTTAGCCCCGCTTAACGATGGTCCAGCGCCTGCAATTACAGCAGGGGTTCCCTTAAATGCATCCTTCCATAAACCAATATCAAAGCTTTTCGAAATTCTCGGCATATTTGCAACTAAATTTTTACAAAGTAAAGGATAATGGATCAATTCTTTATGGATACTTGCCTCAAGGAGAAGCTTTCTTAAAAAGGTATGTTTCAAATGAATAAATCGTGGCTCTTTTAATCCATTTTGTAAAAAATTTGCTGTTTCGTAGGGAAAGTTAAAAGCAATTTCCTCTGCCCACCTCTCATCATCCATTTCTTCGCTCTTCCACCTTACATGAATTTTCTGATCATTAAACCCCTCATCCAATCCAAGTTCAGAAAAATGCAATAATTCAGCAAGAGTATCTACTAAAAATACAATCTCGGCATGGCCGAAAATCCGCATAAAAAGTTTCACATCTTCAGAAATAGGAAATAGACCAAAGACAAACAAAATCTCAGCATCCATCGTTAAAGGCATGGGTTGATGCTGCTTATAATCCCCTTCCACCCCTTTAAGAAAAAAGGCCATCGTTCCAAGTTCTGGATATTTTTCTCTTAAACTCATCCCTGCTCCAAAAATACGATCATCCCATCTACCATCTTCCCTTCCCTTTGCCAAATTTCTTTCCCTTCCATGAATCCTTTTTCAATATAGCGATCCCCATGAAAGATCCCCTCATAAATCTTTTGACCAAGCTCATCAAATCTTATCCTATCAAATAAATCATTTTCTTTATAAATGATCTCCTCTCTTTTTACCCCATAATCGTCATAGATCTTAGAAATTCCACACTTTTTCCCATAATTAAACTCCTGAAGATCGACAACCTTTCCTTTGTAATAACAAAGGTGACGGCCATGAGGCATTCCTTTGACAAAAATACCTTCACGGGAAAGCTGCTCATTTTTATAGACTTTATACTCCCCATGACGAACTCCATCTGCCATCTTTTCTAAGCAGATCAACATCCCTTCCCCATCAAATTTCTTTCTTTCAAACTCCGCTTTTCCATTAAAGATATACCCCTCTTCACGAAAAGTACCCTGTTTGTCAAAACGTTTATAGGGCCCTTCTTTCATTAACAAACTCAAAAATTCTTTGATCGATTGTAGGACAGAATAAAAAAAAGTGA
>CAMCSI010000056.1 GCA_945877885.1 Chlamydia trachomatis | reverse complement strand
ATATTCGTGATTTAGTAGAACCCAACACCCACCCACTTGCGCATATCCCTGATGTCGAAGGGATTGTTCGCTATGACAATTTGCCATTGTATATTGTTAATAAAAATGGTAGGCAGGAGGGGAGATTAGGTTTAATTGATCTTGAGGCTATTAATGTAAAAGGGGAGAGGGCTTTAGACTCTAATGAATTGGCAAAGTTGGTAAGGATTTTTCCCTATCACAAAAAAGTGATAATAGAGGAGGCGCTTAAGTTAAATGTTAAGATCGATATGGATTTGTTAAATGCATCTCAAATAAAAGGAAAAAAATATCTATGGGCAGTGTTTACCGATCATATGCAATGGTTAAAGGAAAAAAAGATCTCTATAAAAAATAGTTCCTCTGATTTTTTAGGTGCGGATTCAATAGATAAACAACTAATCATCACCGAAATTGAGCGGTTTTTCTTACATGAAGTTTTTCAAAATCCTCCCAAAGAGATGTTGAAAGATTTTACGTTTGGAAATGTAAGACTTAAAAAATTGATGGAAGAAACACCAATTGCTCATGAATTGGCAGTCAATATGACCGACTTAATCTTAGAAAATTTAAGAGCTCAAATAAAATTATATCAACAAAGGGAATCAGAGAAGTCAGAAGCTATTACTTCAGATTCGCAGTTAGTAAGGTTTCGATCACCTGTTTTAAATCGAGCAACTTTATATCGTAATACTCTTCATTTGCTTGGGCCAATTCAACATAGCTTATCTAAGGAAAAATTAACCGATGTAATTGCTGCAGAAGTAGTTACCTGGAGAATAATGAGGATTTTAAAGGAAACCGGAAAAATTTTCAATTTTGATCCAGGGCTTTATGGTGGGGACGATCAATGTTGTTGGATACGTTATTAATTATATTTTTTTAATAACAAGTAGCTCAGGGGCATTTTTCTTTAATGGGGTGGTTAGGTGAAAAAGGTTTATTTTATAGGTTGTTGCTTTAAAAAAATCAAGGATGTGGTTTTTTTCCTCAATTCCCCCTGGATGACCAGTATAGATCATTAGAGAAATCATCCCTTTTGGGGTGAGAAGGGATAACGCTGAAGTAAGGCTTAAGAGGGTAGTTTTTGCTGTAGTGATGGTTTGCTTATCAGATCCTGGAAGATATCCTAGGTTATAGACGATCAGATCAATGGGTTTTTCTATAAATTCTAAAGATTGGTGTGAAATGTGGTGAAAATAGGCTTTTTTATCCCCAAGACGATGCTTAGTTTCATTAATAGCTTTTTCTTGAATATCGATGCAGTGAAGTTCTGTATGAGGAAAATTTGAAAGAAAGAGGGAGTCGTGACCATTACCGCAGGTAGCATCCACTACAATAATAGGTTTTTTTTGAATAGATTCAATATGCTCTTTCCATAGGGTGTGGGCGATCTTTAGCTGATTCATGTCCTAAACTATACTATAGTTCTTGCTGTAAAAGAAAGCTATTTTGTATACTAGATCTTCTTTTTTAGAAAGGGGTATTAGCTCAGTGGTAGAGCGCTACATTGACATTGTAGAAGTCAGCTGTTCAAATCAGCTATATCCCAATGAATATACCAGTTTTTAGTGAGCAAAATTTTGCTATGCACCTTTTAGGTGCGTCATTTGTTGAGTTGTTTCCAAATTTACAACTGCTTGATTTATCAGTTTATCCTGATAGATTTTGTATTGATTTTTCCTTTTCAAGGACTTTATCTCTTCAAGAGATTGTGATGTTAAAGACCCGATTTTTTGAAAAGATGAAGGGAGAGGATAGGGGTGAAATTCGTGAGATGGTTTCAAAAAATGCGTGTGATTTATTAAAGCATTACAAACAGATGTTTTTAACTGAACTTGTGGATAGAGAAGAGCAATTCACAGAGATGTTGTGCATGCAGGTCTATCAAGCGCCGGTTTTTGGTGAGATTAATTTAGATTGTAAGAGTATTAAAGAAATTAAGCTTGAAATGTATGATCTAGGTGAAAAAAAATGGATGAAGCGTAGTGTGCATCACTTCCGATTGGAAGGCTTTGTCTATTACTCTAAAGAAGATAGATTAATGTTTGAAAAGCTTGAGAAAGATGGCAGACAGGATCACTTAGAGATTGGTAAGAAAGAGGGGTTGTTTTGGGTCGAAGATGGACTTGTCTCCTTTTCTGGAAAAGGGGAGAAGGAATTTCAAAAACTTATTATAAAGGCAGAGAGCTTTTTTGGGGAGCGCGTTTATTTTGAGGGAGATGTTGACGATTTTAGGAAGGTTTCAGGTGAAAAGGATTTTTTTGTCATCGAAAGAGCGGAAGGGCAGTTTGATGGAATCTGTTACGGTTTGAAGGAAGCAGAAATGATAAGAGTTTTAACTGCCTTTAGTTTTTCAAATAAAAATTTAAAAAATCAATTAGAAAATTTTTTAAATACACTTCACCTTTCTGGTCACTTTGATGAAAGTAATCGATGTTTAGTTCATGATTTTAAAGGAATCCCTTGGATTATTGCTGAAATCGGAGAGGAAAATAACTGTAGTTTTGTAGAAATAAATTTACAATGTCTTTATGCGTTGCAGGTAGAAAATCTTGTCAAATAAACTTGTGGAGCGAAATGCACTTTTTATATATAATACTCACATTTGAAAAGCAAATTATGGGAAGAATAGAATTTGAAGATTAATCGTGATATAAAAGCCATTAGAGTGAGGCTGATTTCTGAAGATGGAAAGCAGATGGGAATCTATTTAACCTCCGAAGCATTAAAGAAAGCTCAAGAGTCGTCACTTGACCTTGTAGAAATTTCTCCAAAGGCTGATCCACCAGTTTGCAAAATTATAGACTATGGAAAATTTTGTTATCAGCAGCAAAAGCGTGATAAAGATCAAAAGAAAGGGTCAGTACAGGGAAAAGTTAAGGAATTAAAATTCAAGCCAAATATTGATGATAATGATTTGCAAGTAAAAATTAAAAAAGCGAAAGATTTTTTAGAAAAGGGTAATAAAGTTAAATTTACTTGCATGTTTCGAGGTAGAGAAATTGTTTTTATCGAAAATGGTAAAAAGATCATGGATGTAATTTGTCAAGAATTGAAAGAAATAGCATCGCCAGATAGTGAATCGAGTTTAATGGGAAAAATGTTGACCATGTTAATGATTCCAGGTGCAAAAGAGAAGAAAAATAAAGTAATGAAACCAAAAGTTTCTGAGCAAGAAGAGGAGAGTTAGAGTGCCAAAGGCTAAAACAAACAAATCGTTAAAAAAAAGATTCAAACAAACAGCTTCTGGAAAGCTTCTTAGAACCCAGCAGGGTAGACGTCATATTTTGACAAAAAAATCTTCTAAGAAGAAAAGAAAGCTTGAAGGTACTGTAGAAGTAGCAAAGAGCTTTTTGAAAAAGTTTAAACGTATGATGAATGGATTATAGGGGAGAGGGAGAAAAATGGTAAGAATTACAAATAGCGTTCCTAGAAAAAGAAAAAAGAAGCGCTTACTTAAGCAAGCAAAAGGATTTTTCGGAGGCAGAAAAAATCGTATTCGTAACGCAAAGACTGTGTTAATGAAAGCATGGGCGAATGCATTTGTTGGCAGAAAAGAGAAGAAAAGATCTTTTAGAATAATGTGGATTCAAAGAATTAACGCAGCATGCAGATGTTATGGAATTTCCTATAGCAAATTAATTGATGGAATGAATAAAGCTAATATTGAAGTTGATAGAAAAATCCTAGCAAAACTAGCAGTGGAAGATGAAAAAGCCTTTGAAGCGGTTGTTATTGCTGCAAAAAAAGCGCTGTAGTACAGTTAATAGAGGGGGATGTTTCTTTCCCTCTGGTTAATTAAAAGGGAAGTTCTTGTGGAAGATGAAATATTAAGTCTGAAGAAAACTTTTGAAGTTGAGATAAAGGCAGCCCTTTCTTTAAAAGATATAGATCACATGAGGGTCAAATATCTTGGCAAGAAAGGTCCTGTTCAAGATCTTATGAAAGGATTGAAAGATGTTAAGGCTGATCAAAGACCATTGATTGGAAAATTGATCAACGATGTAAAAGAGATGTTTTCAGAACAAATTGAAGACCGTTTTATCAGTCTAAAAAAAGATGAATTAGAAAAAAAACTTCAAAATGAAAAAGTAGATATTTCCTTACCTGGCAGAAAAGAGCTTTCAGGAAGTTTACATCCAATTTCTCAGATGTTGGATAAGGTATTAGATGTCATGATTGGAATGGGTTTTTCTGTATTCATGTCCCCTGAAATTGAGAGCGATTTTTATAATTATGGCGGATTAAATTATCCTGACGACCATCCAGCTCGTGATATGCAAGACACCTACTATTTAAATAGCAAAACACTATTAAGATCTCATACAACAAGTTATCAGCAGCATGTACTTGAAATGTATTCTCCGCCTATTCGTATGGTTTGTCCTGGAAAATGTTATCGTAATGAGACAATTTCCTCAAGATCTCATGTATTGTTTCATCAGTGCGACGTTTTGTACATTGATAAACATGTCACTTTTGCAGATTTAATTTCTACTCAAAAAGAGTTTTATAAGAAACTTTTTGGAAGAGAAGTAAAGCTGCGTATGAGACCAAGTTATTTTCCATTTGTGGAACCTGGTATGGAAGTTGACCTTTCTTGCCTTCTTTGCAACGGAAAGGGGTGTAAACTTTGTAAACATTCTGGTTGGCTAGAGGTTTCTGGCGCAGGAATGGTTCATCCAGAAATTATAAAGCAGGGAGGCCTTGATCCAGAGGTTTATTCTGGTTTTGCATGGGGTGGGGGAATTGAAAGGCTTTATCTTCTTATGCACGAAATAGATGATATCAGACTTTTTATGGAAAATGATATTCGTTTCTTAAAACAGTTTAATTAAAATTTTTTTTACTTTATATTAAAGTTTTCTTTAAAAAAAGGAGTCTTTATATATGTCCCATGACCTTACTATTTGTAACCCATTTCACTTATATACAAGGTGGCAAGAGACTTGGTAAGTGAGGTTTTATCAAGTGCAGATCAGGTAACTTTTCAAGAAAGACCGTGTGATTATGTTTTACGCATTTTATCTAATTTATATGTTCATCCTAAGGATAGGGGTACACTATTTAGACCTCAAGTTACAGTAGGGATGATAAAAGGATTGATAAGGCCTGCATTTATGCCTTTTATCCGAAAAATTCTTCTTTTATGCGCAAAAATTGAAACCAACTGTTGTTTAAAGGATAAGTTAAGCACTATTGATGTAAAAGGTATTGGTCATTTAAGTGATGAAAAAGTGAATGAATTCATCGATTCGTTTGGAATATGGCTTAGGGACTATATGCCACCAAATTGGGAGTTTAAAGCAAGAGTATTTGTTATGAAAAATTACTATTTTTAAAATTCATGTTCGGTGTATTTTCTTTCCTACAATTTTAAAAATGGATAACTAAATGAACACATCACACTCACTGAACTCTTTTCAAAGAGTTTATAGAGCACCCATATTAGATGATGAAAATAAAGATAGAATAACTAGCATCTTAAATAAGCTTAAACTGATGTCACCTACTGATTTAGTATGTTATGGGGGTGTAACAGTATTTCAAATGAGATTTTTATTTCTTCCGGCTCATCAAGAGTTCATCCACACCTTTCTTTTACCATTTGTTCATCAAGATAAAATAGTGGAATTATACGACAAATTATCAGGGTGTTGTACGACTCGAGATCTTACAGAAGAGGAGGCAACAAATCTTAAGAGAATTAGATCAACATTTAGTGAGTGGTTAAAACAATTTGTAAATGATACCCTGATCTTATAACACAAAACTCAGATTTTTAGTTGAGTAAATCTTTTCTATTGATAAATGATCTCAAGTAAAATATGGTTATGGATAAATCTATATTTAGGTATTGCGATGCAACTTCTGGTAACTTTTCTTTTCTCAACCGGCTGGATGATCTCATGCTGGTTGTTATATCTTTTAGTAAAAAGAGCGATGATTGTGGATCTTGCTTGGACTTTTTGTGTATTTTTCATCAGCTTAATTTACTTTCTTTTAGGGGAAAGGTCTCTTTCGCTTTCTATAGTCTTTATCGCCTCAATTATATGGACGATAAAGTTACTTACTCTTTTATCTATTAGACTTTTTAAACATAGGTCTGATGGAAGATATACAAGACTTGATGAACTTTGGAAGGATTCATTAAAAAGAAATTATTTTGTATTTTTTGTTTTTCAGTCATTAGGTGCCTGGATTTTTATGTTACCTTTTTATTTTATTTCAAGATTTTCTAATTGGGGAATTATTAATTACTTTGCAACTTTTTTAACCATTTTAGGGCTTATTGGTAATATTTTAGCAGATTATCAATTACAGATTTTCTTACTTCATAGAAAAGATTCATCAAAAATATGTGAAAAGGGTCTTTGGTATTATTCAAGACATCCAAATTACTTTTTTGAATTTATTTATTGGTTAGGGATTTCATTGTTTGCAATATCATTACCGTATGGCTTTATTGCTCTAATTAGTCCGTTTAGTCTTTTATTAACGTTACTATTTTTTACAGGAATACCAGCAGCAGAAAAGCAAGCCCTTTTAACAAAGGGGGAAAGTTATAAGATGTATCAACAAAAGGTAAGTTCCTTTGTTCCATGGATTAGAAAAAAATAAAAGGAGAGTGTTTTGGATATATCTGAAAAGCGAGTAATTATTGCAGGGGCAAATGGATACGTAGGCAGTAGACTTGCTTATAGACTTGCTGAAAAAGGTATAGAAGTGATTGCCTTAGTACGCAATAAGGCCCGATTTAACATTCACCCAACAATTCATAAAAACATTGAAGTAATTGAATGTGACTTTTTAGATAAGGCTAGTTTAGAGAAAATCCCCACTGGAATTTCCATTGCCTATTATTTAGTTCATTCATTATCGGAAAGGCAAAAAAATTTTAGTGATTTAGAGGAAATTGCTGTGACAAACTTTTTAGAAGCTATGAGAATTCGAGGACCTGAAAAGATTGTCTATTTAAGTGGACTTTCTGGAAAAAATGCTACCTCAGATCATATGAAATCAAGAGATAGGGTAGGTGAAATATTAAATGCAGGCCCCATTCCTATTATTAATTTTCAAGCGGGAATTATCATAGGTTCTGGCAGTGCCTCTTTTGAGATAATAAGAGATATTGTTGAAAAGCTACCAGTGATGATTGCTCCAAAATGGGTAAGTTCTAAATGCCAACCCATAGGTATTTTTGATGTTTTATATTATTTAGAAAGCATACACGATGTAGGAGTTGAAAGTGGCACCTATCAAATTGGGGGACCAGATGTCTTAACCTATAAACAGATGCTTTTAATCTTTGCAAAGATAAGACATCTTAAACGGTGGATAATATCCATTCCTCTTTTAACACCGAATCTTTCCTCAAAATGGCTTTATTTTGTAACCTCTACAAATCTGTATCTGGCAAAAAGATTAGTAAATAGCTTAACAAAAGATGCCGTATGTACGGAGTATAAGATTCATAAAGTACTTCCACATAAATGTCTTAGCTATGAAGAAACTATTAAACTTGCGTTTGATAAAATAGAGCAAAATCACGTTCTTTCCTCTTGGAAAGATGCCTTAAATCAAAGCAGCTTAAATCCTCGATTTGATAGCTATATTCATGTTCCAACACATGGGTGTTTAAAAAATATACAAGTAAGGATCTACCATTCCACCAAAAAGGAAGTAATAGATAGACTTTGGTCTATTGGTGGAAAAAATGGTTGGTATTATATGGATTGGGCATGGAAAATCAGAGGAAAAATCGATAAAATTGTAGGTGGGGTAGGGTTAAGAAGGGGTAGAAAAAGTCCAACAGACTTAGAAAAAGGTGGGGCGTTAGACTTTTGGCGTGTGATTAAATCTGATAAACAAGAAGGCCATTTACTTCTTTATGCGGAAATGAAACTTCCAGGAGAAGCTTGGCTGGAATGGAAAGTTTCTGAGGTTAACAAGCTTGTACAAATCACACAAACGGCAACCTTTAGACCAAAGGGAGTGCTAGGTAGACTTTACTGGTATGCACTGATTCCATTTCATATTTTTATCTTTAAAGGTATGTGTAATAAAATTGGTGCAAAGTAGATGTTTCCCCCCTATTAAACTTATTCCAACCCCTTTTAGTTTCTTTTTTCTTTAATATAAGCCCTACCTCTTTATGGGCTCTAAT
>CAMCSI010000055.1 GCA_945877885.1 Chlamydia trachomatis | reverse complement strand
TAAATGTAAAATTATAGTGTGTGATAAATGAAAATAGAAAAGCTGTTTAAAAAGTCTCTATTTATATTTAGACGTGATTTGCGAGTTGAGGATAACACTGGCTTGATTTTTGCTTTGCATTCATCAGAAAAAGTGATCCCCGCCTTTATTTTCACCCCCGAGCAGGTGGGGAAAAATCCCTATAAAAGTGAGCATTGCATAAAATTTATGGTTGAGTCACTTCATGATCTTGAAGGGCAACTATCTGTGAAAGAGGGTAAACTTTTTGTATTTCATGGGGGGGCAGAGGAAATTGTAAGCAGATGTATTCGTGAATTAGAGATTGATGCATTGATCGTAAATCGAGATTACACCCCTTACAGCATTCAAAGGGATAAAAGACTTGAGAAAGTGTGCAAGGAAAATGGCGTGGCTTTTTACTCATTTGACGATGCTTTACTTCACCCACCAGAGCGTACATTAAAAAAAGATGGCACTCCATACACGGTATTTACTCCCTATTTTCGGAATGCGTCTAAATATGAGGTGGCACCTTCTGTAAAAAACAGGGCGACTAATTACTTTTTAGGAACCATTTCCTTTGCTGAAAAGTTAAAGAATTTCAAACTTCCAGAAGTAGAGAGTCATTTAGTGGGGGGTAGGAAAGAGGCGTTAAAAATTCTTAAGCATTTAGATAGTTATGAGCACTATGGAGAATTTCGAGATTTTCCAGCCATAAAATGTTTCACCTCTCTTTCTCCCTATATGAAATTTACTGTTATTTCACCTCGGGAGGTGTATGAGGCGGTTTGTAACCAATTAGGAGAGGATCATGACCTGATTCGTTCGCTCTATTGGAGAGATTTTTTTTCTACCATTGCTTTTTTCTTCCCTTATGTATTTAAAGGTTCCTTTCATCAAAAATATGATAAGGTTAAATGGTCTCATAGTGAAACCTCTTTTAAAAGATGGTGTGAGGGTGCAACTGGTTTCCCCATCGTAGATGCGGGGATGAGAGAGTTAAATGCCACAGGTTTTATGCACAATCGAGTACGTATGATTACTGCCTCTTTTCTTGTAAAGGATCTGCACATTGACTGGAGGAAAGGGGAGAGATATTTTGCGCAGCATTTAATCGATTACGATCCTTCTGTCAATAATGGGAATTGGCAATGGGTCGCAAGCACTGGGTGTGACGCTCAACCCTATTTTCGAATATTCAATCCATGGAATCAACAAAAGAAATTTGATCCTGACTGTGTCTATATTAAGAAATGGGTTCCAGAACTTAAGGATGTTTCTCCAAAAATGCTTCATAATTGGTTTGAGGAAAAATATAGGGATGAGTCTATTCTTTATCCAGCCCCCATGATTAATCATCAAAAAGCTGCAAAGGAAGCACTTTCTGCTTATAAGTTAGTTTAAGGTATCCTGTTCTAAAGTTAAGCTACCAGCAACAGCCTTCATCTTCACTCGTCTTTTTTCATTTAAATAGAGAAGACACTTTTTTGGTAAGATTTTCATCAAGTAAAGCTGTAACTTTAACTTTATGGATGAGGAGGTAAATAGTTGACTTTCACCTTCTGCAAGTTTCTGGGAATCCTCAACATATTTCCTCATAGCTTTTTCATACTCGGTAAAAGCAAGGGGGAAGTTCCCTTGTGCTTTTTCAAGTTCACGTGCTAAAATGTAGGCCCCAGTGATTGCAAGGCTTGTTCCCATACCTTGAGCAGAATATGCAGCATCTCCAACAAGAACTACATTATCTTTAGACCAACGTTGCATTCTCACCTGCGCTATGGTATTAAAGTAACAGTCATCGCTTTCATTCATTAAAGAAATTAGATGAGGGACTTTCCAACCTAAACTGCCAAATCTTTTTTCAAAGACCATCTTCCTATTCTTATCAGAAAGTGATTTATCTTCAGATTTAAAAGCAAGGCATGCGTAGGAATGATTTTTAACTGCATAAGCAGTTGCTAGCATCCCTTTTTCAAAGTAGACCACTTCGCAGCGGTCAAGTTCAAAAATATTTGGAATAGGAAAGACACAAAATTGAATATGAAAGTTTTTTAGATATTTTGAATCATCTCCAAAAGCAAGTCGTCTTACATTTGAAAATTGCCCATCAGCGCCAATGATTATATCAAATTCCCCTGAATCCATTTTATCAAAGTCAACTCTTTTTCCATCAATTTTTTTAATGAAATCACCGTAAATGATGTGGGGGCTACCTATTTTCTTGGTTAACATTTGTATAAGGTCCCAACGATTCACCTCAATTTCCCCTTCAGAGGAAAGGCCTAAAAAATCTCCATCAAATTCAAAGATTTTACCATCGGGGAGGATAAATTTGGATCTGCTAAGATTAACGTTAGCAGCTAAAAGCTTCTCATAAATCCCCATCCTTTTTACAACTTCAATGGCCGCTCCGCGTATGTCAACTTTATACCCACCAGCTCTTTCAAAGGGGCATTTTTCAATGATAAGAGGCGAAAAACCTCGCTTTTTTAGAAAATAGGCAAGAGTACAACCGGCAATCCCAGCTCCTGAAATAAGAATTTTTCTATTCTGCATAGCTATCCTATCAAAACTTTTCTTTAAAACTTATAGGTGAGGCCGCCACCAAAGGTAAATCCGCCAGCATTTACGTCATTTCCATAGACGTTAACAGGTACCGTTTTAAAGTGTACAGGTATGTAGGAATATTCTCCAAATAGATTTAGAAAATAGTTGGTATGAATTCTAAAATAAAAGCCCCCAAGAGCAAATAGTCCAATGCCCCCAGAGTTTGCTTCATGCGGGACAAAGGATGAATCCGCCCTGCTTTGAATAAAACTATACCTTGGCCCAAAAGCTGCATAGAAAGTGGTATTTTCCTTAAGATCAAAGTCTACTTTTACCCCTAAACTTAGAGGAATGCCATAAACCCAGGTTTTATCTTGTGTATTTAAAGAAAAGCCATTTTTTTCAAAAAACTCTACAGCTCCATAGATACTAACATATCTCCAAATTGGGTAAGATCCTGCAAGCTGAACATCGATTCCTCCATTAGAGTAAACATCATTCATCGTACTATCTGTAAAAAAGAAGTAGCCAACTTTCACATCGATAGAAGGGGGGGTGCTTTGTTCTACGGAACTTTCTACATTTGATTCTGAATTTTCTTCAGAAAAAATATAATTTGGTTTGGAAAAAGCAAAGACAATCAAAAGTAATAAAATACGCATTTTTTAAATCCACTCCTAGTGACTTATTAGAATGTAAATTAATGAATTTTTAGTCAAAGGAAATTATTCAAAATAGCGTTTAATTCGTTTAAAAGGAGGGGTATCTTCTAAGGCGATATAACCATCAGGTCTGACAAGAATCGCCTTAACATTGGTGGGTTCTGACGCATGAAAGATTTCTAATTGGCTGTGGTGGATTGGTGGTTCATCTATATTAAAAAGGATTAGGTGATATTTAGTTGTTTTTTCTGATGCTACGAAGTAGTCGATCACCTTTTTATTTTGTGTAACCTTAATATTTTTCATTCGCTTTTGAGGATAGCCGATGGTTGTTTGAGAGATACCCTTTGTAATTTTGTTACGAATAGACTCAAAGGAAAGGATTAAGGAAACAAAGATTTTTCTCAGAAATAGTAGGGGCTGTTTGTGAATGGTGATTATATTGGAGGCCCTTTCGGTATTTTTTAATAATTTTCTCCCAAGAATATACCTTTCCTTTTCATAGGAATTTAACAGATTTTTATCTTCTATGAGATGGCCATGGGCATAGGCGATTTTCCAAGCAAGATTGAACGCATCTTGAATCCCTGTATTCATCCCTTGCCCTCCTACAGGGCTGTGAATGTGGGCTGCATCACCGGCTAAAAAAATTCTTCCTTTTCTGTATCTGCTCGATAGTCTACTATTAATGCGAAAATTTGCTATCCATTTTGGATCGGAAATTTTTACAGTATCTTGTACAAAAGAGGAGAGTGTTGCTTCAATTTCAGAGAGCGTTGGAATTTGTAATTCATTAGACTCTATTAAACCATGCTCTATTTCTGTTAAGGTTGATTTTTTACATTTATTCCGAAGTCTTTTTAGCTGAAATATCAATCTATATCTACCATCACCTGGTAATGGGATTGCCGCTGCAAGGGAGTTTTTTCCTAAAAAGGCTTGTAGTTCATCATGAGGATAGCGCCACTTGACTTTTACATCTGCTAAGGAAAATACATCGGTGAAAAGCTTCCCCTTAAAGGAGCAATGAAGAGACTTTCTCACAATACTATGAGCCCCATCGCATCCTATAAGGTAACTTGCTTTAATCACTTCGTTATCTGTTTTTGCATAGATAAAATCGCCCCTTTCATCAATTTCTAACACAGTTAACCCTCTTTCAATCTTTACATTGTTTAATTCAAGGAAGTTAGAAAGAATATGCTCGGTGGTATCTTGCCCTATTCCAAGCACATAGGGAAAAGGGGACTCAATGTTATCAAAAGTAATTCGAGCGCAGCTTTTATCACCCAGATGAATATTTCCAGCTCTTATCTTAACCCCCTGACTTAGAAAGGGCTCTAAAATACCAATTCTTTGAAAAATTTCTAAGGTACGGGCTTGAACGGCTGCAGCCTTTGAGTATGTTGAGGGTGAGGGGCTTTTGTCAAGAATTCGAAAAGAAAGACCATAGCGTCTGCATTCAATAGCCATTACAAGTCCAGTAGGGCCTGCCCCTACAATTAGTACATCAATTTCATTCATAGTAACACCTATATATATACTTAATGCTATGGATAGGGGGTTTTTTTAGCAACAATGGATGTTGACGAACTCTTTTTAAACGTGTTAGCAATGAGTTAAAGGAAAAAGGAGTTATTCATATGTCTCATGTCATAAACGATCTAACTAAATTTCTATCAGGAACTTACGGGCTTTATTTGAAGACGCAAAATTACCATTGGAATGTAAAAGGACCTTCTTTTTACTCTCTACACTTATTATTTGAAGCTCAATATACAGAATTATACACCTTGATAGATGAAATAGCGGAAAGAATTGCAGGTCTTGGCGCTTATGTGGAGGGGAGTTTTTCTGATTTTGAAAAACGTTCTGGAATCACTGCCCCAAAAAAGGGGGCTAGCGCCCACGAAATGGTTAAGGATTTAGCAGATAGTCATAAAACCCTATCAGAGATAGGGTTGGTCTTTGTGGGTAAATTTAGCGAATTGGGGGATGAGGTTTCTTCCGACTTAATGCTAAAAGGTATCACCTTATTTGATAAATTTGCATGGATGTTAAAAAGTCATCTTTGATAAATGGTAACAGTTACCGGAAAGCTTAAGTCGCCATTGCTTGCCCTAGATCTGACAGAATATTGATAGGAAGCACCTTCTTCACGGTTATGGTCAACGTATGTGGTTGCATTTATTCCCGATGTGGAACCAATGAGCGTTCCATTGCGGTATATATTATATCCGATGGTCGCTGGGGTGATGCTTGGGGTCCACTTTAATATATTGTATAGCTCATATCTTACCCCAAAATCATTTATCTTTTGCGATCCAGAAAGAGATGCTGGAGTGGCAAGTGGCGCTATAAGAACATCGGTAAGTCCAGCTGCTAATACAACTCCAATTGTTACTGTATTATTAGCAGCGTTAATCATACTAGAATTACCGGCACTATAGTTTGCCGTATATAGAGTAGTTCCATCTGGTGTTATTGCTATACCATCAGGACCACTTCCTGAAGCTAATGAAATGGTATTAGTAACGGTATTACTTTCTGTGTTAATCACACTCACAGTATGACTAAGTTCATTAGTTACATAAAGGAATTCGCCATTTGGAGTGGAGACGATCGAAAATGGGTAATTTCCAACGGTAATTGTATTAGATAGGGTATGAGTAGTTGCATCATAAACAAGTATAGTGTCAGATGGGCCAGGACGAGTATTTGCCACATAAACTTTTGTTCCATCTGTACTGAAGAGTATGTAATTTACATCAGGTGCGCTTGTGATAGTAGATTCAATCGAGTTATTATGAAGATTTACGATATAAATCGTAGAAGAGATGCCTGCTACATAAGCTAGGGTTCCAGCTGGGTTGATAGCAATTATCGCTGTTAACTCTCCAATTGCAATGGATGATAAAAATGCGTTCGTTGCTGTCGAATAAATATTGACATTAGTAGTTGAAATATTTGTGACATAGAGAGATTCCCCATCAGGCGAGATGGCTATATGGCGAGGATTACCTACAACAATAGTGTCAATAACAGTGTTGTCAGAAGTGTCAATAACAGAAATATTACCATTTAAACCTGAAACATACAAATATCGACCATTTGGAGTTATAGCAAGGCTATATGCACTCGAAACTACTGGAATTGTAGCTATCGCTAAATTATTCGTTGTATCCACAACCGTAACGGTATTATGTGTTGCATTTGAAAAATAGGCAGTATAGGCAAAAAGGTTTGTTTTTATAGATGTAGATAGGATTAGGAAAAGAAGATGAGTTAAGAATCTTGGAAGCAAAATAGACCTATTTTTTATTTTGTAAAGTATTTTATTTTATAAGATAAATCATAGCAACTATTTTTAAATTTATTTTAATAAGCGCATTGAACCTTGAGCTGCAGAAAAGTTTATGCAGGAATGACCATATTTTAATTCAAATTACGTAAGTTGAGAGTGGAAATAGTTCTCGAGGTTTTATTCCACCGTAACGCTTACCGGGTAGCTTAAGTCGCCATTGACTGCTCTAGATCTAACAGAATATTGGTAGGAAACACCCTCTTCTCGGTTATGGTCAACGTATGTGGTTTCATTTATTCCTGTAGTTGAGCCAATGAGCGTTCCATTGCGATAGATATTATATCCGATGGTCGCTGGGGTGATGCTTGAAGTCCAATTTAAGGTGTTATATAATTCATACCTTACTCCAAAATCATTTATTTGTTGCGATCCAGAAAGAGATACTAAAGTGGCAAGTGGGGCGATAATTACATCGGTAAGATCAGTTGTTAATGAAATATTAGCTGTTAATGTATTATTAGTCGCATTAAGAATGCTAGAATTACCGGTAGTATAGTTTGCAGTATATAGAGTATTTCCATCTGGGGTAATCGCTATACCATCAGGGAACTGTCCTGTAGCTAATGAAATGGTATTAGTAACGGTGTCTGTTTGTGTGTTAATCACACTCACATTGTTATTATTTTGATTAGCTACATAGAGGAATTTGCCATCTGGAGTAAGAGTCATTGAAGATGGATCCCCTCCAACACTAATGTAATCAGAAAATATAGTGTGATTAGAAGTGTCATAAATATATACTGGGTCATTTTCACTAGATGAAGAGGATGCTACATATACCTTTGTTCCATCAGTACTGAAAATCATGTTATTTACGGAATGCGGGTTTGTAACATGAACTGTTAGAAAGTTGTTATCAAGATTTACAATATAAATTGTATTAGAGTTGGGAGTTCCTATATAAGCGAGGGTTCCAGCCGGGTTGATAGCAATTGTTTCTGAGGGTTCTCCGATATCAAAAAAAGATGAAAGTGTATTGGTCGAGGTTGAATAAATTTTCACTGTGTTGCTTAAAGCGTTTGTTACATAGAGAGATTGTCCATCAGGGGAGGTGGCTATTTGTCGGGGATTAGGGGTGTTAATTGTGTAAATGATAGTATTGGTGGAAGTGTCAATCTTATAAATATGCGGGCTCGCCCCTCCTGAAACATACAAATATCGACCATTTGGTGTTATAGCAAGACTGTATGCCGATGGAACCTCTGAAATGGTAGTGATTGTTGAATTGTCTGTTGTGTTAATAACAGTAACGTTACTGTTTGAATTACTTGAAAAATAGGCGGTATAGGCAAAAAGATTGCCTTGTATACACGCGTAAAGATTGAAGAAAAGAGTGAATTTTAAAAATTGTCGCTGCAAAATAAATCCTTTATGTAATTTTAAAAAAAATATTACAAAAAAATAATCATGTCAACTATTTTCTATTTTATGTAAGCGTTTTTTAGAAATGTCACCTTTTCGTTAAATAGAAATGTCACCTTTTGGTAGTACAAAGGTAAGCAATTATCGGAGGCGCTAACCATGGAAAGGTGTATTTGTATGAGTATAAATGAGTTAAAACAACTAGAAATAGTGACAAAAGTCATAGAAAAACGATTAACACAGGTAGAAGCTGCTGATATTCTGTGTGTTAGCGTAAGGCAAATAAAACGATTAGTTA
>CAMCSI010000054.1 GCA_945877885.1 Chlamydia trachomatis | reverse complement strand
AAAGTATGGGGAGTTGAAGATTTTAAGAACCTCATCTTTTTCAAAACGGCTATCAATTAAGCTAAATAGCTGGTAAAGAGCCTCAAGCAAGGGGTTATGCTTTGTCATTTGCAAATTGGAGATAGCGTATGAAAAGGGAAGATCGTTTCCAGAAAAAAGGTGAGAAATAAAAGGGTAGTAAAGATCGATATCTGGAGCAAGTACGGTAATATCTGCTGGAGTGAGTTCTGGGTGTTTTTTTAAGGTAGATAGGATGTTTACAATTAATATTTCTACCTCTCTTAATAAAGAGGGTGCAGCATGTAGAGAAAAAGTATCATCCTCAAAAGGAGGCGGCTCAGGCTTAATTTGATAAAGAAGCGCTTTTTGGATATAGGTTAAATCAGAAACCATCGGTATATCGGCGTAATCTTCTATGGGGTCTCTTTCGTAGAGAAAATTATAGAGGGATTTGCCTGCTTCACAAAAATGAGATAATAAGGGATGGGCGTTTTCTGCGTAAGTGGCAAACTCCCTCCTTTCAGATAAAGAGGTACCCTTCTTTTGCAAAAGTTTATCTAAATAGGCGCTTTTTTTCCGAGAAATAAGATCGCCCCAAAAAACAGGGGATGGAGAGAGGAAATAAAAGGAAAAGGAGAGATGGGAGGAGAGTTTTTCTATAAAAGATAAATAGAGAGCGGGGATTTCATCCACTCCAAAGATATGCAGTGAAATGGGAAAAGGGGGAGGAGGGCAAAGGTCCATGGCTGAGATGATGGATACCCATTTTTTAGAAACATCTTGATAGAGCCTTGTTTGCCACGAATCTTTGTTAAGCCAAGCGGGAAGGGCTCCTTTGCCATACAACATGTAATCTAAGAAAATATGGCTAAGGTTGGACGAAAGTGCGATGATTCGTTCCGGCTTATCTGCTACATATTCTTTAAGGGCTAGAATGCACTCATCATCTGAAGTTAACAGGGCAGAAATTCTTTCCTCTAGAAAAAACATGAGCTCATAGTGTGAAGGAAAGCAGAGATCTTTTTTATAGCAAATTTTTAATATTAAATGAATAAATTGTTGGACAGTGATAAATCTAATCCCAAAAATAGAGGAATGTTTTTTAATAAAAGATTGAGTAAAAAAGTCTTTTACTTCATTAGAAGGATAAGCGAGGTAAGTTTTTGTAGTGTGGGACTCTCTTAAAAGTTTTTCTATGCATTTATCGGAAAGATTTATAAAGGAATTACTAACATAACTTGAAAATGGGTTCTTGTAAAAATCGTTCATAGGGAGTACAATTGGGTAAATCTAGACTACATTAAAGTGATTATTATGGATAAGACTCTTTCTGGCAAGTATTCAAATATTAAAAGACGCTACGGCGAGGTTTGTAAAAAAAGAGCGATCAGTTTTTTAAACATTGCTCAATTTACAGCCGCCTTCAATGATAACCTATTTAAGTTTTTGACTATTTACCTATTGATCGATATGCAAGGAGTAGCCGCTGCCTCAGATATTGCCCTTTTTGTAGGTATTTCTTTTGTTTTACCATTTTTACTATTTTCAAATATTGCCGGAGCACTTGCAGACCGCGTGAGTAAGCAAAAAATTATTATTTGGATGAAAGCGTTAGAAGTGGTCATTATTGGATTAGGCTTTTATGTTTATGCCTACCAACTTGTGTGGGGCTGTTATCTTTGTGTATTTTTACTCTCCCTTCAAAGTGCTATAATGAGCCCTCCTAAATATAGTATTATTTCAGAGCTTGTCGGTCTTGAACAAATTGCTAAGGCAAATAGCTATGTAACAAGTTACACTTACTTAGCCATTATTTTTGGAACGTTTATGGCTTCTTTTTTAACGCAAATTACAGGTAGAAATTTTTTACTATCGTTAAGTGTTTGCCTTATAGCAGCAATCATAGGATTTGTTGCGAGTTTAAATATTCCAAAAACTAAAGCTCTTGGCCAAAAAGTGAATGCTAAAAGAGCTCCGTTTGCTCAGCTTAAAGAGACGTTGCAGATGTGTAAAAAGACCCCAAAGCTACTTATGGCTGTGATTGGATCAGCATTTTTTCTCTTTATCGGAGCCTTTTTACAACTAAATTTAATCCCTTATGCAATGATTTCAATGGGCATGTCAGAGGTGGGAGGAGGGTATCTTTTCCTTGGAACATCCCTTGGTATTGCTTTTGGGTCTATTATCTCAGGCAAACTTTGTAAAAAAGAGGTACATCTTGGGGTCTCGGCGTTTTCAATGATTGCAATGGCCATTTTTGTATTAATGATCCCTTTATTTGGAGCATCAGTGCTTGCAACTTTAGCACTTCTTGCAGGGATTGGTCTTTTTGGTGGACTATATCAAATACCCCTTGAATCGTATATGCAAACCTACTCCTCTCCTGAAAAAAGGGGTAAAATTGTGGCTGCAGCAAACTTTTTAAGTTTTTGCGGGGTGTTACTGGCTCCACTATCGATGGCGATTTTTGAAAAAGGATTACATGTAAGTCCTGGTACAAGTTTTGTGATGTTAAGTTTTATACTTTTTGGCGCAAGTGCTGCCTTTATTAAGTCGCTTTCTATCCCATTGTTGAATTTTGTATCAAAAAGCATCCTTCACAAGTTTTATGACATCTATTATCAAGATTTTCCTTATGCAAAAAAATATGAAGAGCAGCGAGTGGCTGTATTTGCTAGAGGGTTAAAAAAGCGCTTTGTATTTCTACTCCTTGGTGAAACAATGAATGCCCATATCTTCCTTATTCGAAAAACAAAAGGAAGGTTTGATAAAGTTTTTGCATGGGTGCAGGGAATTGATGTGCTCTACTTAGATAAAGGTGTGAAAGCAGGCGATATTCGCAGTAAGCTTACAGGTCTTTTGACTAAGGTAAGACCTATATTTATCCTAGAAGATGGGGTAGAGTTAGGTCATATTTGTGCTCTTATTCATGATTTGAAGAAAGAATATCATTACCATGTGAAAGAAATGGCATTAGAAAATAGAGTACATTTTAGACCAAATTTTGAACATATTTGGCAAAAAACGGCAGTTGTCTTCTCTTTTAATAATGTAAAACATGAAATGATCCATCAAACAGTAAAGCCTGAAGTTCAATTAGTTTAAAACGGCCTTAAGCCGTACGGCCAGGCAACGTGCGCATAATTTTTGGTAGGTACCACCACCTTTACCGTCTCTGGATGGACATATTTTGGGGTAGCGGCAGGTTTGACCTGCTCTAACCGTCCCTTAGTCACCTCTTCCAGCAAATCTGTGGGCATTGTTGAAAACATTCTCCTCCTCTATATCAAGTGTTTATTATAATATAATTATGAATTCATATCAAATTAAATTACTAATATTGTAAGTTTTTTTTAGAAACCTCGTGTTTTTAGTATAAATAGTAGATATTTATAAAAAACGCTTAAATATAGATGGTCTTAATTACTATCTTTGATATAATTTTTTTTACTAATATAGGGATAATAATTATGGGTAATAATATATCAGGCCCTTCTAGGGCTGAAAGAACACAATTAGGAGGGGGCGCTGATGCTGTGGTTACCCCTGGGACAAGAATTATTGTAATCGGGGGTGTTTCTCGTCCTCAACGACCTTATATTGGAGATATTGCTGTAGGAGCGGCAAGAGTAAATAGGAGTTTTCTCGAAAATGCCCCTTTGGCAGTTCAGGAGGATAAAAATGTGGTTCTTAATGCTGTAAGGTTAAATGGTTTAGCTTTGCAGCATGCAAGTGACAGGTTGAAAAATGACCCAGACGTGGTTCGTGCTGCAATAGAACAAGACCCTAAAGCGCTTCAGATTGCAAGTGCCGAGCTTAAGGATAATAAAGAGTTTATGATTGGTGTGTTAACTCGAAGTGGCTCTTTGTTAAGGTATACAAGTAACAGATTAAAAGATGACTTAGACGTGGTTCTTGCTGCTGTAAGGAATAATGGTCGTGCATTTAGGTTTGCAAGCGATGAGCGCAAAAACGACCAACATGTGGTGATTACTGCTATAAACCAAAATTCTTTTGCATTGAAATATGTAAGCGTTGAGCTTAAGAATAATAAAGAGTTTATGATTGGTGTGGTAACTCGAAATGGTTTTCTGTTAGATTATGCAAGTGACAGATTAAAAAATAATCCAGACGTGGTTCTTGCTGCTGTAAGGAATGATGGTTACGCACTTATGTTTGCAAGTGACAGGATTAAAAATGACCCAGAGGTGGTTCTTGCTGCTGTAAACGAATCTCCTCATGCATTGGCATTTGCAAGTGGTGAGCTTAAGGATAATCAAGAGTTTGTACTTAATGCTGTAAACCAAAATCCTCGAGCATTGGAATATGCAAGTGTAAGGCTTAAGAATGATCCAGCGGTGGTGGTTGCTGCTGTAAATCAAAATGGTTTTGCGCTGGAGTTTGCTGGGGAGGAATTACGAGACGATGAAGAGATAGTACTTGCTGCTACGATCGAAAATAATAACGCTTTTCGATATGCAAGTGAAAGGATTAAATTAGACCAAGATTTTGTTCTTTATTTGATAGGAGAAAATCCTCATGCATTTTACGATGCAAATCCTGCACTTTTGAATAATAAGGAGCTTGTCCTTGCTGCTGTAGAAAGAAATCGATATACATTTGAGTACGCAAGTGAAAGACTTAGAAATGATCCAGAGGTAAGAGCTGCAGCTAGAATTAATTAAAAAACTTAGGATTTTGCGATAATAAGAGCCCAATCCCCATCGTTAGTGAGATGACTGATTTTAGGGGAGTTAAGGTATAAAAGTACCTTTTCCACCTCCTCTTCCAAGATGCCGGAGACGATATAGAGGGTATCTTTTTGAAGAAGGGTTGGGTGGGCTTTTAGGGCGATTTTTTGCTCAGAAGAGATCATATTAATCAAAACAACATCCATGGATTTTGGCTGGGTATTTAGGTAGATATTTTTACAGCCATTGAGCGCTAGGTTAGCCTTTAGCGTTTCTAGAGCTGAAGGGTCATTTTCAAGGGCATAAACTGCTTGTGCCCCCAGTTTTGAGGCTGCAAAGGAAAGGATCCCGCTTCCAGCTCCTAGATCTACCACAACTTTCCCTTTTACATGAGGGGCAAGCTGGTTAAGGACGAGATTTGTAGTAGGATGGGACCCATCGCCAAAGGCAGGGCCCGGGATAAAGAGAATTTTTTCCCCATTTTCAAGGGTTAATTCAAATTTACCCTCTTTATAGTAGGGGCTGTGGATCTTCCAAATTTCTTCCCAATTTACTGTCATAGGGGCAAGAATACTGTAAATTTTAAAAGAAGTCCATTTAACTCTTTTCTAAAAAGAGGGAAGAGGGTATGCTGTATCCACCATTTTGCGCACTGGTAGCTCAATGGATAGAGCACCTGGCTACGGACCAGGAGGTTAGAGGTTCGAGTCCTCTCCAGTGCGAGCTTTTCTAAGCCTTGAGCTTTTATCATTTAATTGTTATGCTATTAGTATAAGAAATTTTAAGGAGAAAAAATATGGTTTTAATAGGTAAACAGGCCCCAGAAATTGAAACAGCGGCTGCTGTAAAAGAACTTACGATTGACTTTTCTTTAGATGACTATAAAGGCAAATATGTCCTTTTGTTTTTCTATCCGATGGATTTTACTTTTGTTTGCCCAACAGAGCTACATGCTTTTGAAGCTAAATATGAAGAGTTTAAAAACTTAGATTGTGAGGTTGTGGGCTGTTCTACCGATAGCGTCTATACCCATTTAGCTTGGCTTAGAACACCAAAATCTGAAGGTGGGATTGAAGGCATAAGCTATCCATTAATTGCGGATAAAACAATGAGCGTATCAAGAAGCTATGATGTATTAAAGGAAGATGAGGGCATTGCTTACAGAGGTCTATTTTTAATAGATAGAGAAGGCATTATTCGTCATCAACTCATCAATGATTTACCACTTGGAAGAAGTGTGGATGAGGCTTTACGAATGCTTAAGAGTCTTTTGCACTTTGAAGAAATAGGGGAGGTTTGTCCTGCGAATTGGATGGCTGGCGATAAGGCGATGGATGCAACCTTTGATGGTGTCAAAAACTATTTTTCAGATTAAGCTGCGACGAGTATATATTACCACCCGCAAACTAAAGCTTGCTAGAGAGCACAAAGATGACAGAGAAAGAGATTAAGATCTTTCTAAACCCCTTACAACCATAAAGTATTTTTCTAGTCCTATTAACATGGATAAAAGGATGTCTTTGTTACTCTCTGTGAGCTTTGTGTTCTTTAGTGAGCATAGCGAGCGGGTGGTTTAAAATCTGTAGAAATCGATATCAACTAATGAAGGTTGTATTTATTACGTATCATGAGCTTAATGGTTATTTCATTAGCTGTATAACTTCTGCTTTTGTCTTTGTTTTGATGAGCTCATTAAAAAGAGTAGTTGAAAGGGGCAAAAAGTCTTCCAATGGTAAATGAGGAGAGACTAATTTAAAGCCTTGATTTGTTACAATTAGCTCATGTGGATACATCGATTGTCTTGTATTTAGTTTAAGTTTGCTTTTTTCCTTATGTAACATCTCTTGGGTTGGATAAGAGCCGTAGAGGGCTTTAAAATCGATTAGGCAAAGACCTGGCTGTCTTTGAAGGATGACATATTTTGTGGGCCTTTCTGTTTCAAAAATTTCTATACTTTTTTCAAAATCAGTATGGATGGTTCTTTGATTCTCCGGAGCAAATAAATGATGTCTTGATAGCTTGGTTTTCTTATTTTCAAAATGATAAAGATTGTGACCATTATCTAATGTCCTTACTTCAATTGATTCTTTCTTAGAAAGGATCTTATCTATAGAAGAATTTTGACGACACTCAAAAAAAGTATGCCAGCCAAGATCGAGCATAATCTCAATACGTTCATTTAGATCACCTTGATTTATTTGCTTATTGTAAAAACTCTCCCCAATGAAGGTGACAATATCAAAATAATAGATTTCTGAAAGAGCTTTAAATTCCTCCTTTGTAATTCTTTTGTTTAAAAAAATGGGGGAATTTTTACTTTCATCGGTGGTTAGTCTTTCGAGGAGCTCATCTCCAAATGAGGTAGATTTTGGATTGTTATCCTCTACCAGGATCGTTTTTGCAAGTGGAAAGCTTTCCGCTAGGTCAAATGCAAACTCCCCGTCCTTTGCCCCTAGAGAAAAAACGGTAAATTCACGAGAAAATTGGGAAGCGAGGGCATCAATTTCCTCATAGTCACAAAAAACAGCACTGATACAAAGGGAGAATAAAAGAATAAATTTCATAATTAGACCCTTAATGATAAGGGAAAATATTATTGGTGGGAAGTGTTTTTTTCGATTTCAAGGAGACGGTTATATTTACAAATCCTCTCTGAGCGCGACATTGACCCGGTTTTAATAAAAGGAGCGCTTGTAGCAACGGCAAGATCGGCAATAAAAGAATCTTCTGTATCGCCAGATCTATGGGAGATAATAAAGGAATAATGGTGCTTTTTAGCAAAAGCAATCGTATCTAGGGTTTCGGTGACGGTGCCTATTTGATTAAGTTTAATAAGGATAGAATTTGCGCAATGATTCTTTATCCCTTTTTCAAGAAATTTTTTATTAGTTACAAATATATCATCACCCACAATTTGTATACTGTTACACTCTCTGGTTAAGGATTGCCAGCCGTTCCAATCATTTTCATCTAGTCCATCTTCAATAGATGTGATAGGGTAGTTACGAATAAGCGTTTTTAAATAAGAGATTTGTTCATTAGAAGATCGCTTTTTTTCAGGATGATTCTTTTCTATCAAGTACCCATTATCAGAATAAAAATTTGATGCAGCACAATCAAGGGTGATAGAGATCTGTTTTAAAGGTTGATAGGAAGCCTCCTTTATTGCTCTTATGATTAAATCAAGAGCCTCTTCAGTAGAGCTAAGATTGGGGGCAAACCCCCCTTCATCCCCTACTGAGGTAACAAGCCCCTTACTTATTAAAATTTTTTTCAAGGTGTGAAATACCTCAGAGCCTGCACGTATTTTTTCAGCAAAAGTCTTAAAACCATGCGGTAGAATCATAAATTCCTGAAAATTAAGGTTATTATCGGCATGAACTCCCCCATTAATAATATTCATCATGGGAGTAGGTAATAAGACCTGATCATTTCCAAGAAACTGGTAGAGCTCTAGATCTTTAGCATTTGCCCCGCACCTTGCAACTGCCATAGAAATGGCTAAAATCGCATTTGCCCCAAGACGAGATTTATTTTCCGTGCCATCTAGACGGATCATAGTTTCATCAATATCTCTACCGTCAAAG
>CAMCSI010000053.1 GCA_945877885.1 Chlamydia trachomatis | reverse complement strand
GATAAAGATACCTCCGGAGTGATTGTTGCTGCCAAGACCCCTCGTGCATTACCTGCCATGCAGCAGCTATTTGCAAATCGAGAGGTGAAAAAAACCTACCTTGCCATATGTCATGGAACCTTAAATAGTTGTACCCTAAATGCCCCTATTGGCAGACATCCAAAAAACAGACAAATGATGGCAATTCTTGAAAATGGGAAAGAGGCACTTACTGAATTTACCCTTCTTGAGAAGAAAAATGGGTTTTCCCTCATTCAAGCAGAACCATTTACTGGAAGAACCCATCAAATTAGAATTCATGCTAAGCATTTAAACCATACAATTGTTGGCGATACCATCTATGGGGCAAAAAAACCCGTACTCGAAAGACACCTCCTTCATGCTGAAAAAATCTCCTTTCCTCATCCATTCAAAAAAATAGTTGTCGAAATTTCTGCCGCTGCCCCCGCTGATTTTAAAGAATTTTGGGACAAGCTCTAATAGATTTGTTCTGTTTACAAAAAAGAAAAAGGTAGCTAAAATTCAATAACAGTTAACCAAGGATCGAACAATGAAAGAATTTGTAGCTTATATCGTAAAAAATCTCGTAGACAACCCAGACAAAGTAAATATTAAAGAAATTGGTGGTACACAAACACTAATTATCGAACTAAGTGTAGAAAAAAGTGATATCGGAAAAATTATCGGAAAACGTGGAAAAACGATTAATGCGATCCGTACTCTCCTTATGTCTGTAGCTAGCCGCAACGGCCTTCGTGTAAACTTAGAAATTTTAGAAGATGATGCAGACGAAAATACAGCTCATCACGCAGAAAAAACAGCAAAAACACCTGAGTAAGTTTCTACTTTTTTTTATATAAAATAAAAATCTCCTTAAATTCATTAAGGAGATTTTTTATTTAAATACTCACCTTACGTAAAGTGACTTTGAATTTCTAGATTACCACCCGCTCGCTTTGTATTGGAAAGGTGACTTTGCATTTCTATATTACCACGCGCAAACCAAGTTTGCTAGAGATCACAGAGAAATACATTAAATTTTTACAGATTTTTAAATAATTCAAAGGATTTTCTCTGTGTTCTCTGTGATCTCTAGTGAGCAAAGCGAGCGGGTGGTTAAAATACTGCAAGTATGCGCTTTATATTGCAATGGTGACTTTGCATTTCTATATTATCACGCGCAAACCAAGTTTGCTAGAGATCACAGAGAACACAGAGAAATGCATTAAATTTTTACAGATTTTAAAATCATTCAAAGGATTTTCTCTGTGTTCTCTGTCTCTAGTGAGCAAAGCGAGCGGGTGGTTAAAATACTGCAAGTATGCGCTTTATATTGCAAAGGTGACTTAAATATAGGGAGCAATGTCTGCTTTTCTTGACTTAATAGACTTTAGATCCACATAAAGCTCTGCAATAGACGCTTTGCCTTTTATAGCTTTCACCTCTACCCTTCCAGAAACTTTAGCCACAGCATCTTTTAATTCTATTAATGTTCCGTGCAAATTTAACACTATAGTTTGAGGGAAAATCTTGGAAGACTTTAAAAGATTTAAAAGGAACCGTTTTGTTTTTTCAAATGCCTCTTTATCATTTTCCGTAAGACTTATCCAAATTTCATCTTTGGCATCACTTTTCTTCTCCACACTTCCTGAGAACAAATCGTCAGCAGAGTCAATCGTTGAGATCATCATCACAAACAGCGATAAGTCAGCATTTTCCTTTGCAGCTTCTTCACATCGAAAAAGCCAATGCTTTTGTATCTCTGATCGTCTCTTTTGAAAAGATCCATGATTACTTGAAAAGAGTTTAAACTGCCCAACCTGTGCATATTTACCAGTAACTTTCGTATCTTGAAAAAAGGTTTTTTCAAGCTCCTGGGTCGCTTTTTTAATCACTTCTTCAATTCTTTTTTCTTTCTGCACATAGTTATCATTATACAATGAATACAGATCATGAGTAGCCATCAATTTTTTTGCTGCCTCTTTTGCAAAGTCTATACTATCTTCATCAAGGTCATCAAAATTAACAATCTCCACCTCTTTACCTACCATCAAAGATTTCATGTTATTTAAAAGATCAAGCACTACATAAACATCATAGGCTGTAACTTTCGTCAACAGGTCTGTATCATCTAAAATAGCAAACAGAAAGTGATAGTAGTCTAAAAATTCCTTATCCTTAGAAATAAAGTATATATTATTTCCTGATAAGGCCGACTTTTTAGACATCAAACGTTTCATCAGGCGCATCTTATCTTTTGAATCTGCGCTACCAAGGGCGCTAATTTGCCCATTAACACTTGTAACACTATATCCACCTGTAGAATACCGTTTATTAATTTCCATATTCATACGTGCAATCATTGAATTTGAGCTTTGAGCATCTGAGACAATCATTCTAGCAGGAGCTGAAGTTTTCAATTCTGATTTATGGTGATCAATACAAGAGATTATATCCATGTAAGAGGCTTTATCCATCTCTTCATTATTGGAAAAATCTCGAATACTTACTGTCCCTAATGAGGTCCCTTTAATATCTTTTGCGTGGATCACTCCCATTGGAATCTCTAATTCATCTTCATCATGAAGCACTGTTAAATGTGAAAATCCATCCATTTTTTGAGCTATAGTTTCATAATGATCCGTGTGAGATAAAGTTACTGCACAAATTCCTAACACCTTTCTTTTAACAGCAATAGCAACCTCTAAACTGTCTAAGTAACTAATGTATCCTTTTAACGTTTCATGTATAGTTTTTAAAATATTTTCTATATTACTTTTTTCATTCAAACCACTTAATAGATTAGACACTGGTTTTAACTGATCAACGAATGCAAAAAAATCCTTCACCCGGGTATTAAGACCCTCCATTACCTCTAAGACCTTTTCAGAAAATAAATCCAAACGGTCCAAGGCAAGTTTATCATGGGTATCCTCGATGATAAAATCTGAGATTTTTTTATTTAAAATTGCATCGATTAAACTGCTAATTTTTGTCTTATTTGTTAAAAAGTCAATAGCGGCCATGTACAAGGCTTGCTCTATGTTTCTAAGGATCAGTGTGAAGTTATTAATCACCATTCTCACCTCATCATAGTCGACATCTCTCCAATCAGCTAAATACCTACCTTTTTCATCTGTAACGATCACAGAATTTTGTGATCTTCTATGATTGATCCCAATAGATTTATCACTTTGCTTTTTTACTATAATGTTTTTTTGAGAAACCAAATCCATCGAAGTTAAAGAAAGCGCTCTTGAGGTATTAACTAGGGCATTAAACACCCCTTTCCCCAATGCTTTACCAAATAAATTTTCAATTTCAATACTTCCAGAAGGAGGTCCAGAAGGAACATTCCAATAATGCATGCCAGTACCAACTTTTGCAGCAAAAGCATCTAAAAAACCATGAAAAGAGGCAATCACTGAATCCACATCTGGGGAAAAATGAGCTACTGAAAAATGAGACCCTTTAAACGTTCCGCCAAGACCTATTGGGAAAAATGCTTGATATTCACTTCTTGGGATATATCTACCAATTATTTTCCCACGAATATATAACGCTTCTTTTTCTGAAAGGTTTGAATAATTATCCAAAAACATCTCAAAGCTATTAAATTTATAACTAGGCAACACACTTGCTCGAACTATTTCGATGAAATCGATAATGGCCGGAAGGATAAACTCTCCTTCTTGAGACACTTTAATTTCTTCAAGCAAAGTACTACTGACAAACTTATGTTTTTCAAAAGAAGACATGGTCTTCAAGGATTTATTATTTAATTGATTGTATAAATCTTTTTTGAATAACTTTGGCGTAAATATTACATCGCCGAGCCAAGTACCATCAAAAGAAATATAGGTTTTTTCATCCTTATTCACAGCTGCTCCCTAAAATGGATCGGACCGAGCAGGATTCGAACCTGCGACCACCCACTTAGAAGGCGGGTGCTCTATCCACTGAGCTATCGGTCCAAAATTTTATAACAATAATAACCAGATTTTATCAACAAATCAAGAACTATCTTATAAGAAACTGTAGCAGTGAAACTACTATACTCTAAATGAGCGATTATTGTATAGTCGAATCATGGAAAATTTACATATTTGTATCATCGGAGGCACTGGCAGGCTAGGGAAAAGGATCGTAAGTCTTTGCCCTAACCACATAATTATCTGTTCAAAATCAAATAAAGAAATGCTCACCGACCCAAAGATTGATCTTTTTATAGACGTTTCGGCTCCAAATGTAATCGCCCCCTTATTACCCTTGATCATTAAATCAAAAAAACCCCTCGTAGTTGGCTCCACAGGTCACAATGACCTCACGATGAAGGAGCTTAAAAAAGCCTCAGCTCTTATCCCTCTACTTATTGCATCAAATTTTTCTAAAGGACTTTTTTTTCTTAAACGGATGCTTAAAGCTTTTGCGCTCACCCCATCAGTGATTATCGACACCCACCACATCCATAAAAAAGATACCCCCAGTGGAACGGCAAAAGAGTTAAGCCTGCTCTATAAAGAGCCCCCATCTATTATTTCTCATCGTACTGAAGAGGCTATCGGAACACATTCAATGCTATTTACTTTTCCTTTTGAAGAAATTGAGATAAAGCATACCGCCCACTTTAGAGAGTTATTTGCAAAAGGAGCGATAGAGGCACTCTCTTTTCTTTATCAAAAAGAGGCTGGCCTTTATACTATGGAAGATGTTTACACAAAAGGGTCGCTATGAATAACGATATCGTCATAAAAAATACCCCCTATGGACAGGGTAGATCACTTGGTTTTATTCTTGGCCCATGTGTGATTGAATCCTATACTCAACTTGAAGAAATCTGTGGAACGCTAAAAGAAAGACTCCCCTTCCCTTTCATTTTTAAAGCAAGCTTTGATAAAGCTAACCGCTCCTCAATCGATTCTTTCAGAGGGTTTAGCATTGAGGAAGGACTAGGTTATTTATCGCGAATTAAAAAGGAATTTGATGTTGCAGTAACTACCGATGTACATATCCCAGAGCAAGTAGATATGACCGCTGAGGTTTGTGATATTTTACAAATTCCAGCACTTTTAGCAAGACAAACTGACTTAATCATTAAAGCTGCCGAAACGATGAAACCTGTGCATGTGAAAAAAGGGCAATTTATGGCCCCATCTGATATGGAACATGTTGCAGATAAAATCCTTTCCACAGGAAATAAAGATATCATTTTTACAGACCGAGGAACAAGCTTTGGCTATCACAACCTTGTCAATGACTTTAGATCTATTCCAATTATGAAAAAATTTTGCAAAGCTACCTGTTACGATGTAACTCATTCAGGGCAAATGCCTGGCCTTTCTAAAGAATCAGGTGGAGAAAGAGCTTTTATGGAGCCTCTTGCCAAAGCAGCTGTTGCTGCTGGGTGTGATCTCATTTTTTTAGAAACACATCCAAATCCTATGCTTGCAAAAAGTGATAAAAATACGCAATGGCCTTTATCTCATGCACCAGAATTGCTAAATAAGCTCTACCAGCTAAGAGAGTTTCTTTTAAAAGAAGAATCCACTAAAGGTTGCGTTAATTATGCTGCAAAAATATAGTTATCCTATTTGGAATTTTTTGTGTTTTACTCTTATTTTGTCTCTTATTTATCTACTTTTTCCTTACATTAAGGCTAGTACTGTTTTGCAGAAAGAGACAAAGGAGCCTGCTGCTATTACACAAACAAATTCTACAAGTAATCTTTGGAAAAGAGGTAAATACAGCTCTTGTCTAACTGTCGAAGAAAATGGCTCTAAATCCACCATTACAGGAGAGAAAAAACGTTCCTCAGAGGGTTGGATCTCTATCAAATGGAGAAAAAATAATGACTTTAACCGTTAACCATCTAAAAGTATCCGTTAACAGACATACGATTTTACATGATCTTTCCTTTGAGCTCGAAAAAGGGCTCATCTCAGGGTTGCTAGGTGCCAATGGCGCTGGTAAAACAACTACCTTTCATGCTCTCATAGGACTTTATAAAGCATCTTTTGGAGAAATCATCCTTGATGGTGAAAATATCACAAAGCTTCCCATGTATAAACGAGCAAGAAAAGGAATTGGCTATTTATCTCAAGAACCATCGATTTTTAAGGAATTAACCGTTGAGGAAAATCTTCTGATTTATTTAGAGCAGAAAAGGCTTACAAAAGCTGAAAAGCAGTTAATTGTAGATAAAAGATTGGATGAATTGCATATCTTACCTCTGAAAAAGAAAAAAGCTAAAGAGCTTTCTGGTGGAGAAAGACGAAGGGTTGAAATTAGTAGGGCTTTAATCACAGAGCCAAAGATTTTATTTCTTGATGAGCCTTTTGCAAATATTGATCCAAAAACCATCGAAGATGTAAAAGAGCTGATCTATTTCTTAAAAGCCAAAGGGATCACCATTTTTATCACCGACCACAACGCCCATGAACTCTTATCTTTTATCGATAAAGGCTTTTTTTTACATAGCGGCCGCCTACTTGCCACAGGAACAAGTAAGGAACTGGTGGAAAATGCATCTTTGAAAGAATATTATTTAGGTAAAAACTTTTCTTTGAAATAACCAATTCTTGCTTGTAATCCTTCCTTTAGCATATAATATAGCTCAAATTAACACGGAGTTATCAAATGGCAATACAGCAAACACTATCTATTATCAAACCAGATGCAGTAAAAAAGAACGTAATAGGAGAAATTCTTACACGTTTTGAAAAAAATGGTTTATCAGTTATAGCTTCTAAAATGCTATATCTTACAAAAGAACAAGCAGAAAATTTTTACGACATTCACAGAAAAAGACCGTTTTTTGCTGACCTTGTTTCTCTTATGACATCAGGTCCAGTTCTTGTATCTGTCCTCGAAGGGGAAAATGCTGTTGCAAGAAATAGAGAAATTATGGGCGCTACAAACCCAGCAGAGGCAAAACCTGGCACAATTCGTAAAGATTTTGCAGATTCTATCGACGCAAATGCAGTACACGGTTCAGATAGTCATGAAAATGCAATCAATGAAGTTTTATTTTTCTTTAAAGAAAATGAAATTTTTTCAACTCTAGATATCTAAACAAGATTATCTAATAGATCTAGGATCTTTTTCGGAACTTTAGCACCAAAGGTGTCTACAAAATACGATCTGATCCTAGACATCTCCTTTTTATATTCGTTTTCATCAAGGCTTAAAAGATCCTTTAGAACTTTTTTATCCACTTTCTCTACTTCCATATTTTTTGGTAAAAACCCAAAAGGGGTCTTTACTTTTTCAACCTCGTTATCAATAGATTCAAACATCCATTTGATCACATGCATATTCATAGAATATCCTGGCCAAAGAAATTTTCCCTGCCCATCTTTTCTAAACCAATTCACAGAAAAAATTTTAGGTAATTTCCTTGAAGGATCTTTCTCTTCCATAGAAAGCCAGTGCTGAAAATAATCTGCCATATGATAGCCACAAAAAGGGAGCATCGCAAATGGATCATGCCTCATTTCCCCTGCTATTCCTTCGGCAGCTGCAGTTTTTTCTGACGACAGCGCTGCACCATACAAAGTACCCATCGTCCAATCTTTTGCCTCCATCACAAGTGGGGTTAAATCCCCGCGACGTCCACCAAAAATTATTCCTGAAATAGGTACGCCGGTGGAGGCTTTTGCCCCTGGATCAAGTGTAGGGCAGGAAGAAATGGGTGTAGTAAATCTTGCATTTGGATGAGCTGCTTTTTCTCCACCCTCTTTTTTATAAACTTTTCCATTCCAATCGATTAACCCATCTGGAACTTGATCGCTCATCCCTTCCCACCATACATCATCCCCGTTTAATGCAACGTTTGTAAATAGGGTATCTTTTTGAATCATTTCCATCGCATGGGGGTTTGTTTTCCACGAAGTTCCTGGAGCTACGCCAAAAAATCCGTTTTCTGGATTAATGGCGTATAATTGCTTATCTTTACCAAACTTCATCCACGCAATATCATCTCCCACACATTCCACTTTCCAGCCCGGTAAATCTGACTTAATCAGGGCAAGATTTGTCTTTCCGCAGGAGGATGGAAATGCTGCAGCAAAATATTTCTTTTTGCCCTTAGGATTAGTTACCCCAATAATTAGCATATGTTCGGCTAAAGATCCTTCCTCTTTAGCAATGCAAGAGCCAATACGAAGAGCAAAACATTTCTTCCCTAAAAGAGCATTACCGCCGTATCCACTGCCAAAGGAAAAAATCTCTTTTGTTTCAGGAAAATGAGCAATTACTTTTTCCTCATTACAAGGCCAGTGGGAATCTTTTTGCCCATCTTTTAGTGGGGCTCCAACGCTATGAAGACCTATCACTGTCTTTTCACCCTTTTCTATACGATCTAAAGCAATTTTACCCATTCTGCT
>CAMCSI010000052.1 GCA_945877885.1 Chlamydia trachomatis | reverse complement strand
CTTGACAAAGTCATATTAACCAAAACATTTTTTTAACCTCTATTGTACTCGGCTAATAACTGCTCCTGTTGTTTTAATCTTGTCAATCGGGATTGCTCGCGATTTTCATGTTTTTCTCTCAGCATATCTATCAGTTCTTCATAAGTTGGTTGCCTTTGAGGCACTAAAACTTTTACGATTTCTAAGGCGTCTTTCAATGTAAGCTTGTTAGCAAATTCTGTGAGAGCAGATCTCATTGTTAACAGATAAAGAATAGCCAACATCACCATCGCAGTATGGTGGTGCCATCCTCGCCAACCTGTAATACGATATTGGTCTAATCCGGCTAATCCTTTTGCATCTTGCAAGGCCCTTTCTACCCAATATCTCCTACTTTGCCACTCTGCTAATGTGTGTATATCTGTGTCTGCAGAAGCATTACTTAGTGAAAATTTAATGTCTGATCCATCTAACTCTTGTCGTATCAACAACCAACATTCTCCAGGAATAGGTATATTATCTTTGCTTTTTCGAATACGAAGTGCTGCAAAATTAATAATGAGTTTACCTCTTTGAGTGTCTCTAACTATACATTTTTCAAAGGCTATCCGCCCTTCTTTTACAAGAGTATCTACCTCAACAGCTCCATTTTCTTGAATCAACATCTTAAATCGATCTTCTCCAAATGGTTCTATATTGATCATTGGTACCTCTAAGAAAACACGACTATTTTTTGCAATATCTGCCACATAAGTCAGCTTTTTCTCTTCTAATTTTTCAAGCAGCCAGGGTTGACCTCCATAATGGGCATCCATATGTACAAAATCAAATGGTATCTGATTATGTATCGCCTGCATAACCAACTCAAGAGCTAACTCCGCTTTTGTTTTAAAACCACGCTGACTATATGGAATGTCTGCATCATCACAGCGCCCCTCATCCTTGCACCAATCTTCTGGCAAATACAAGTTTCTTCCAATTAAAGCGGTTTCTGTAGGAATTGCATAAGCTAGAAAAACCCCCACTTGACAACTCTCGATTTTTCCAAGTGATCCACAATATTGTCGCTTCACCCCTACAGATGCATGCCCATTCTTCTTCATTGCACTTTCATCAATGATGAGGGCCGCTGAATGTGCCCCCTTAGGATTGATTGTAGCGACTACATGTTTTTGAATCTCTTTCACTAAGGATTCTGTATCCCAAGGTGAATTAGAAATAAAATGAGTTAATTGCTGTTTGCTTGCTGCTTCCACTTTCCTCTCCATTTCAGCTATATTTTTTTCTGTGTCTACCAGTAACAATCCCTTCAAATAAACAAGTGCTGTATTAGCCATGCTACGAGTTCTTGTTTGAAAGAAATTGCTAAACCGTTGGTGAAAGTTTATCAGTGATGACTTTTGATTGGAAATGTCTTTTGATTTTAATGTGAAATACATCTTAACTCCTTTAAAATTAGAAATTAAGATTATATTATTAATTTTTGATTTACATCAACAGTAAATCTAAAATTTTTTTTTGGTTAATGTGACTTTGTCAAGATAGCTCCAGAAACACCTTCACAGCAAAAGCCAATTCCTTGTTCGCATAAAAAGGGATGTGGAAGCTTTCTATTAAACACTGTAGAAAGTCTAGCTTATACAGGTTCGGGAACAGCAGCAATTTTTGGCGCAACCATGATTTCAACAGCTCATAATCTGAGCAAGCTTGTAGTCCCCATTTTTTCAGCTACATGTTTTGGATTATCCTCAGCCATCTGTAGTATTGGGATAAAACTTGCACAAGCTTCTATTACTAGTTATAAAAAAGAACCAAATGAGCTTTATTCAACAACATTACAACGTCTATTTCAAGAAGATGGGATTGAAATTTTAAAAAATATGGTGGCAGCTTTTACAAGTGCATGTACCACGTCTGCTCTTAGTATTGCCTTTTTCAATGGAGAGGATACTTTTGGGGGAAATGAAACAAATGAAACAACCGGAAGCTATACAACAGCTGCATCTACCACTAATCTTTTAGAAACCGATATTTTAGAAGAAGAAACCGCTTTAAAGATTGCTGGTTCTTGCGTAATTGGTGTTGGAGTCCATCTTATCACAAGTGAAGCAATCCGAGCCTTTATCACTTTGTCAAACAAATATGTTAAAGGAAATTCTCAATCAAGTAGATGTCAACTTCCTAAATCAGAGGAATTATCAACAGAAGGCTTACTTAAGGATGTAGCCTCCAGCAGCATGGGACTTCTTCCAGATGTAGTATCGGAGTTACTGATGACAAGATCAAATCCTGGTTACGCGGCTTTAGGTCAACTTGGTGTCGCATTTTTAATGAGTGGCATGCAAACTGGTGTCGATATTATATTAAGACGCACGGATAAAAAAACAGTGTTAAAAGCCCTTGCACAGATAAAAGAAATGGCTGAATTAACTGATGTGCAACAAACCAAGCTAACGGAAATTGAATCAAAAATAACTACACATGGTAATAGTAGAGATGAAATTAGAGATCTTGGTAAAGAACTAGATGATCTTACCAAGCAAAATATTACAGCTTTTTCCCCTCATTATAAAAAGCCAACCCCGAATCCAGCAACTGTAGTAACCATAGTCCAAGATTTACCATCACCAAAATCAAAATTCAAAAACGCGATAAGAAAAGTAATTATGAATAAAAGGGTACTCAATCAATTTAATTAAACTTTTTACTTAAAAAATGAGTCTTTGCGATAACTATTCCGAAAACAAGGCCTGAAATATGTCCCGTATTTGCAATATAGATGGGCAAGACATAGCCTGAAAACTTTTGAATAAAAAAGGAAATAAGTTGCAACCCTAAAAAGGCAAAAATAAAAATCATAAAAAAAGAGATCGATTCTTTACGTACGAGGTAGACTTCCCATGGAGCAATCCTCTTTCTCATCCAAATATACCCAATAAGTGCAGATAAAACTCCAGAAATACCCATAAAATACGGGCCTGTCATCGCATATTGACAAAGATTAGAAAAAACACCTGTGAGGAGTATAAACAAAAAATACCGGATCCTCCCCATATTTTTCTCAACCATCTTTCCAAGGACTAAAAGCCACAGTAAATTAAATAAGATGTGAAGCAATGAAAGGTGTAAAATGACAGGGGTAAAAAGACGCCAAAGTTCCCCATGTTTTACTTTCGTAAGCATCTGACCATGCCATAGCATGGCTCTTTTCTCTTTTTTCTCTAAAAGGATCTGATAAAGTCCTCCCCAAGAGGTGTTTTGTAAATATTGCTCCACTAATGGAGCTGCCTCTTCAGGCAATTGATTTTTTTTCACGCTTTCTTCGCCATACCGATCGATCAACTCATCTACAATTTCATCCCCTCTAGGATAATCTATCAATAGCGCTTTACCGGCAGGTGGAAAGGAATAAATTCCATTTTTTGATCCGTCCCCACTATAGGTTTGTAATGTAGCAAGAACAAAGACAAAAACACATGCAGTAAATAAAAATTTTGTAAGATATGGTTGATAAACCTTTACTTTTGAAGCAACCTTCTTTGGAGCTTCATCCTTGCTTATCTTTACCTCAACTTCGTTACTTTGAAATTCAGCATACAATTTTTTTGCTAAAAACACATGACCTTCATCATGCACCCAAATTGCATACTCCCCTGCATCTTCTTCAATAAGGGCTGTGATCTGAGATTTGTTAAGATGCCCTACAAAGTCTACAGCTTTATTTTGCTCCTTAAACAAGCCTACTTTTCTCATTTCAACCTCTTATGCATCCAGTCGTTTCTTCTTATTGCCGAAGATTAACGCATAGACATCTTTATAGTTTTCTACATAATACATGTCTACCCCTTTCTTCACATGCGCCGGCAATTCATCAAAATCGCGTTTATTCTTTTTTGGAACAATCAATTTATGAATATTTTCCCGCTTTGCCGCAATCACCTTCTCTTTTAATCCCCCAATAGGAAGAACCTTACCCGTAAGAGTAATCTCCCCTGTCATTGCAATACTATCTGGAACTGGAGAGTCAGTTAAAAGGGAAATGATGGCAGTTGCCATTGCAATACCTGCTGATGGGCCATCTTTTGGTGTAGCACCCTCTGGAATATGAATATGAACTTCGGTGTTATCAAGCGCTAACTCACTTGGCAAATAAAGATCTTTTTGTGAATAAACATAAGTTAAGGCAATGCTAGATGATTCCTTCATCACGTCCCCAGCATTTCCAGTGATACGCAACCTCTCTTTTCCAGAATTTGATACTGCCTCTATATACAATATAGTGCCACCATATTCAGTCCAAGCAAGACCAGTAACCACCCCTTTGTGACTATCATCTGTATAATATCTATCTGAAGTAAAAATCGGCTTACCGAGATATTTCTCGATACTTTTTGCGTTAACCTCCACTTTTTTCATTATAGCAGAGGAATTTTTCTCCAATTTTTTTACCTTTTCACTGGCAATTTTTCTTAAAACTTTATTAATAGACTTTTCAAGCTGTCTTACTCCTGCCTCTCTACAGTAGCCGTTAATGAGCACATGTAAAGCCTCGGCATTAAACGAAAAATCGGCCTCTTTTAACCCAACGAGCTCTCTATTTTTCTTGATCAAATACTTTTTTGCAATTTGCGTCTTTTCTTCTTCAATATAACCTGAGAGTCTAAGTACTTCAAAACGGTCGAGCAAAGCCGATGGAATCGATTCCAATGTATTTGCTGTCACTATGAATAAAATATTAGATAAATCAAATCTGCAATCTAAATAGTGGTCTAAAAAATCTGTATTTTGCTCAGGATCAAGTACTTCTAATAATGCAGAGGCAGGATCTCCATGATAACTTTGCCCAATTTTATCCACCTCATCCAACATGATCACAGGATTAGACGACTTTGTCTGCTTTAACGCTTGTAAAATTTTTCCAGGCATCGCTCCCACATAAGTTCTTCTATGCCCTTTAATTTCTGCCTCATCTCTCATGCCTCCTAAAGAAAATCTATAAAATTTCCGATCAAGCGCCCTGGCAATACTTTTCCCAATACTTGTCTTCCCCACACCAGGAGGTCCTACTAAGCAAATAATGTATCCTTTAGTTCCCGTTTTTTTCAAAGCCCCAACGCTCATGTACTCAACGATTCTTTCTTTAATATCTTTTAAACCATAATGATCTTTTTCCAAAATCCTAGAAGCTTCTGCAATAGAGGTTCTTTCTTTATCCAAAAGTCCCCATGGTAAAACAGTAAGCCAATCTAAATAGTTTCTAACCACTGAATATTCTGCAGATTGCACTTCTAATACAGATAGTTTTTCAAATTCCTCATCAAAAATCTTCTCCGCTTCTTCGGAAAATTTTAATTCTTTAGCACGCTCTTCAAATTTTTCAAGATCTAAGGTTTTATCATCTTTTGCCACCCCAAGCTCTTTTTTTATCGCCTTAAGCTGTTCTTTTAGAAAAAACTCTCTTTGAGACTTTGTAATCGTTGTTTCAATTTTTTGATTAATTACCCCTTGAAGTTTGGCAATATCTAATTCTTTACGAAGAAGTTTTAGAGCTTTTTCCATTCTCTTTGATAAATCAAGGGAGGATAAAATCTGCTGTAAATCTTCTCTTGTCGCAGTGGTTAAAGCTACAGCAAAATCACAAATCTTCCAAGGCTGTGAAAACTCAGAGTTATTCAAAAAAATCTTAAGCTCATCTTTGTACAAAGGGTTTAATTCAACTAACTCTTTTACAGTGCTGATGATGTTCCCAATGTAAGCAGTAATTTCATTTTTTTTCTTTGGATCAATCTTTTCATCATGATAGCTTACAGCCGCAATCAAGTGCTTATCTGCTTTTTTCGAAATTCTCTTAACTACTTGAAAACGCTTTTCCAAACTGATGATTACTTGAGCATTTTTATCATTTACATTAACAATTCTTAGAATGCGGCCAACAACTCCCACATCATATAAATCCCCAAAAGAGAGTTTATAAATATCTTGAGATTCCTTTTTAGTAAGCAAAACCCCAATAAATTTATGTTCTGACATCGACATTTGCTTAAGCATGTCGTAATAGACACCCTTTTCTATCACAAGTGGCACTGTCAATGAGGGAGGAAATGGTCTTTTTGTTAAGGGAAGTATTGGTAATAGGTCAGGATATTTTACATCATCACTTTTTCCTTCCAGCTCGATGGCGCTATCTAAAATAGATAATAAATCCTCTTCTTCATTAAATTCTTCCTCGTCCACAATCTACTCCTTTAGGAAAATATTTTACCCAATTTTTTAGATAAACACAAGGAAAGAGCTGACAAAAAACCCTTTTTTCCTTATAATTAATGCAATGAAAAAATTTCTTGTCATAGACACAGCTACCCCAAATTGTAGCATCACCCTTCTTTATCATGACAAAAGCCATTCAAAAGCTCTTGTAAGTAAAAGTCAAACAAAAGAGCTCATTCCAATTGTAAAGGAATTACTTGAAAATGAGCATCTATTGCTTACTGATTTAACTGCTATTGCCATTTGTATAGGCCCTGGAACCTTTACCGGTACAAGAGTAGGGGTTATGACAGCAAAAACCCTTTCCTATGGGAGTGATATCCCTCTTATCACCTTTTCCACGCCTGATCTTTTCAATGAGTTTTCCCCCGAATGCAAAACTTTTGAAAAATTATACGATTTATTGGATAAATCCCCCCTCATGTTTCATGAAAATGTAGAGCTTTCTTATTCAAATTAGGCTATAGCAATAAATAAAGTGTTTTGGTATACTGTTTTCGAAACATATCAACGAAAGGATAGAATTCTACATGGCAATTACAGTAAAAGTTCGTATTGGTGAAGCTTTAGAAAAATCACTACGCGTATTAAAGAAGAAACTTGATAAAGAAGGTGTGATGAAAGCTGTTAAAGCAAACAGATATTTCACAAAACCATCTGTAGCTAAAAAGCTAAAAGAAAAGCAAGCATTGAAATTTAAGAAAAAACAAAGAGCTTATTAATCCATATGTCTGATTTCTACAAGGTTTTAGGTGTATCAAAAGATGCATCAGCAGAAGAGATAAAGAAAGCTTATCGTAAGCTTGCTGTCCAGTATCATCCAGATAAAAATCCAGATGACACAACAGCACAAGATAAGTTTAAAAAAATTTCTGAAGCTTACGAAACTTTGTCGGATGAGAAAAAGCGTAGTATGTACGATCAGTATGGAGAGGCAGGCCTTCGAGGTGGCGGTATGGGCGGGGCCCAGGGCGCACATGGATTCTCCTCTATGGAAGAGGCCTTGAGAACCTTTATGGGAGCCTTCGGCGGCGGTGGTGGTCAAGGAAGCTCTATGTTTGATAACATCTTTGGATTCGAACAAGGTGGAGGCGGAGGTGGTGGAAGCTATCCGATGCAAGGGGCTTCTAAGAAGCTTCAACTTACCATAGATTTTGAAGAAGCAGCCTCAGGTGTTACAAAAGAGGCCGTAATTAACCGAAATATTGCCTGCTCAAAATGCGAGGGTCGTGGTGCTGAAAAAGCATCTGACATTAAAACTTGCAGTACCTGTAAAGGTTCTGGTGGGGTACAACAAACGCGTGGTTTTTTCTCAATGACCACCACCTGCCCTACCTGTCACGGCAGTGGTAGCATGATTGCAAAAGCTTGTAGTAAATGTCATGGCAATGGAAAAGATAAGCAGAAAGAAACTGTACAAATTCAAATTCCAGCAGGGATTGATTCTGGCATGCGACTTAAAATGAGTGGCTTTGGCGACTCTGGAGAAAATGGCGGTCCTGCAGGGGATCTTTACGTATACATCACTGTAAAACCGCACGACATGTTCAAAAGAGAAGGTGATGACGTTTATATTGACCTGCCGATTACATTTACCGAAGCAGCTCTTGGAGTGAAAAAAGAGATCCCAACGCTCTTTAAAGAAGCGTTTTTACTCACTATTCCAGAAGGTACAGCCTCAGGAAAAATTCTTCGAGTTAAGGGTAAAGGATTTAGAAATGTACACGGTGGTGGATCTGGAGATCTTTTAGTACGTATTAATGTAGAAACACCAGTAAATTTAACCTCTGCTCAGAAAAAAATGTTTGAAGATCTTGGCCTATCTTTAAGTTCTCATAACTCCCCTAATACAAAATCATTTTTTGAAAAGATCAAATCCTTTATTAAGTAAAATATGAAAGCTTTTTTCTTTTTACTTTTTTCTCTGGTTTCTCTATTTGGGGAAGCTAGGGTTGTACTAGTTCATGGATTTATGAATCAAAGGTCCATGAATACTTTTAATCGCTTACTGAAGAAAAATGGTTGGGAAGTAACAAACTGGAAATACCCTAGTAGAGATAAAACGATCACCGATCATGCTCATGATCTTGTTCTTAAGCTTGGAGAAATGCCAGATGATGGAAAAGCGACCCATCTTGTTGGTTTTTCACTTGGAGGTCTGATTATCAAAGCAGTGCTCAATGATCCAAACCT
>CAMCSI010000051.1 GCA_945877885.1 Chlamydia trachomatis | reverse complement strand
CACGAGTTGATTAACCCATGGCATGCAAAGCTGTTCTTTAGGGATAGATATTTTCATATCTAAATATCATAAAGGTTTGATTAAAAATTTGCACTAAAAATTTATTACCATGGTTTTTTAAGGACGTACTAAAATAAAGCCCTTGATCCAGGGGGTTTTTTTATCTCTTTATATCTGTATAAGAATTAAGGGGTTAGATCGCTACCCATCCCCTCAGGTATCTTTTTTGTGATTGGGGGCTGCACCATCTAGAATAAATATTTTTAGAATCGATAAACTATGGGATAAAAAGCGCTCTGATAGCAGGTTCAATACCTTCATCCTCCTGAAATACCCTCAAATTATCAGGTGTTATATTAAATTCAACTTTACATTTAAGAATTGCTTCTATTTTACGACGCCCCTCAGAGTTAAGTGGGTTTTGTTTAGCAATTAATGATAGATCTTTTAAAACCTCTTGCTTCACACATTCACCTAATATGTCATTATCCTCGAAAACAGTGATTAATTTTAGATCAACTCTTAAAATATCAATAATAAGACGATATTTTTCCCCTGCATCAAGCGAAACTATTTCAGTTGAAAAAAGGTTAATCATTCCTTCTAATATTTTTGCATCTTCCATTTTTATAGCAAGATCAGAAATCCGATAACACAATAATCCACCCCCCTCTTTGAGAAAATTGACTATTTTCGGTATGTTTAATAAATTATTAAGGTGCGCAATTGAGTTAGTATCTACAAAATAAGTAAGAGCTTGATCTATATTTTCTTCCGTCAATGATTCTTGATTTTCTTTGATATAATCAACCAAACCTTCTTTATAACTTATCATCCTAGTCCTTTCCATCACTGAATCGAAGGTGCGTCCGTGAGGATAAGCCGAAAAAGGGCCCATATGATAAATCCTTGGTAAATGCTCCGTATTTTCTGTTAGACTATTTTCTGTTATATAGTGCTTGTTAGTTGATGGATCTATTTTTTTATCTCTTGGATCACCAATTGTTCTCCATTCAGCCCCATTAGTCCATGGATTAGAGCTGTTCATCAGTGGATATGTAGCCCTCTTCCAATCATCTGTTAGATGAATTAGTTCATGGAAAATACCTGTCATTGTAGGCAATTTTATTTTCACTACCTCTTGCTCAGTAAATCCAAAGAACTGGCTAACTTGATTATTAATTGTAATATCTAAATCTTTTGGGGATCCATCTTCAGAGTTTGGATAAAATAAACAAGATTCGCGTTGATTAACCCGAACATCTTGAGAATAATCTATAATTTCTTTAGCAAGATCCCTACCTACTGGAAATGTTAATATTTTTTCTATATCAGATTGAACTTTTACATTAAAACTTGATGAATTAGAACGCATGTCCAAAAATCCCTCATTGGGATCCAAAAGACCCTTTCTTAATTCGTTCATCTGTTTTAAAACATTTGCCGAAATAACATTGACACCCACCTCTACCGGCAAAGCATCACCCCTCAAACAAACAACACCATGTTTTCTAAAGACTGAATCCTCAACTATATTTTCCTTGCCAATGATTTTATCTACAGCTTCTCTAATAGTTTCTAATCCGTACTCATTGGTTACATTGTAAATTCCTCGCCTTCCAGCCTCTGTCATTAAATTGAACACTGTTTCAATACGAGGATCTGCCCCTTTTAATCGCTCCACTCTACCTTTCAATGAATTAAAAGTGTTTTGCATTTTTGAAAACTTTAATTCTTTTTCAAATGAGTTTTCTACAAATCCTTTAATTAGATAACCTTTATATTGTGACTCATTAGGCTCTCCATTGCAGTAAATCTCAGAAAATCCATTTAATTCATGCGCTACCCTTAAAATTTCGCAGGCTACAGAGGTAACTTCTTTCGTTAAGGTTTGATCTGTTGCATCAGCCCCCCCACCTACTTCTCCTAAAGGGTATGTACCAATTGCAAATGAACTTGTAGCTGTAGCTGTATCCATAAAAACCCCCAGTTAATTAATTACCCTATATACTTGTAACATAATTATATCATAATTGTAATAAAAATTCAAGTATTAAATATATGAATAGTGTATAACTAATTGATTTACAATAGGTTGTATTTCTATTACATGGAGCGATCAATGCTCTCTTGATTTGAATCTTTTGATCCTTCATCTTATAATTATAAGTTTGGTTAGGGGTAAATGAACGAACAGGCAAAAATAGCTGCTGCAAAAGAGGCACTTAAATATGTTAAGGATCATAGCGTTATTGGGATAGGCACAGGATCTACTGTAAAGCCCTTTATCGACTTATTAAATCAACGTGTAGAAAGGGAGAGGCTAACCCTTTTTGCCGCCCCAACTTCAAAAATCTCTAGGGACGCCCTACATAAGTGTATAAATATCATAAACTTAGATCTTTCCATCCCTATTGATTTAACGGTGGATGGAGCAGATCGGGTGAGTACCAGTTTTGACTTAATCAAAGGTGGTGGGGGCGCTCTTTTGCGAGAAAAGTATGTCGCCCTAAACTCTAAAATGAATATCACTATTATTGATGAGACAAAAATTTCATCCCCCTTAGGAGGTTATCCTTTACCTGTTGAAATTGTGACTTTTGGGGTGAGTGCTACCATTAACAGGTTAAAGGCTTCCGGCTTTGATGGATCCCTTCGCATGCGGGGGGATAAACCCTTTATCACCGATGGGAACAACTACATCTATGATATTGATCTTAAAGGGCCGATAATTGACCCAGAGGGTATGCATTTAGCCTTAAAGACTATTTCTGGAGTGATTGAAACAGGACTCTTTCTTAAAACATCTGATATAATAATCATTGGCAAAAATGATCTATCTGTAGATGTTTGGGTTAAAGGGAAAAACTATGTTAGATAAAATGCAAAAAATCTCATTTTCTAAGATCATACAAAGCAAGAACTACAGTGCGTTTATTTTGCGCTCTGGCCAAAAAGAATTTGCAATTTATACCGTCCCCTCAACAGGGCTACACATAGAAAATATCTTAGAAAATTCCCCAAGACGTCCCCAAACTCATACATTTATAGACACAATATTCTCAGGGTTTGATATTTCCATCAAAAAAGTCCTTTTAACAGATATCAAAGATAACATTTACTATGCAACCATCCTACTTTCGAAAAAATCTGGGGAAATGGAAGATATTCTTGAAATAGATGCACGCCCCTCTGACGCATTACTTTTGGCCCTTAAACACGATACCGAAGTTCTTTGTTCTCAAAAAGTTCTAGATGAATCCCCTTCCTACATTGATTAATACTTCATGTGGAATTTTTTTTCAGCAAGATCCAGCAGCGTCTTAATACATTCTTTTGCATCCTCTCCTGTTACTTCCACATTAACAGTAGCGCCACACTCTGCAGCAAGCATCATAATACCTAGCAATGATTTACCATTAACCGTTAACTCACCGTATTGAAGGGTAATGTTTGACTTAAATTTTGCCAAACATTTTACAATTTCAGTTGCAGGTCTAGTGTGAAGTCCCTTATCATTTTTGACTATGAAGAACTTTTTAATCGTCTTTTTTACTGTCATTATATTCCCCTTAACAAAGGCTTATCATTTTTACCTCTTTTTCTGATTAATCTCAAACTCTTTTTCTAATTTTTCAAGTAGATGAGAAAAAGTGGCCAAGGTTTTTTTGATCGGCTCCGTAGAGGTCATATCCGCACCAGCTTTTTTAAGTATTTCTATCGAATAGTTACTTCCCCCTGCAGCTAAAAATTCCATATAGGGAGCTAAACCTCCCGCACGTACTTTATCAACAAGTGTTAAGGCCGCTGCAATTCCTGTTGCATATTGATAGACATAAAAATTGTAGTAAAAATGAGGAATGCGTAAATATTCTACTGAAGACTCGTTTGATGCTGAAAAATCTTTCCCGAAATATTTTTTATTTAAACCACCATAAATTTCCTTCATTGCATCAGGGGTTAAAGGAATATTTTGTTCTGCCATTTCATGAATTTTTAACTCAAAAGAAGCAAATGCAGTTTGTCTAAAAAATGTAGAGCGAATTGCATCAATTTGTTGATTGATAAGATAAAGTCTCTCTTCCCTCGTCTCTGCCTTGTTATACAAGTATTCATAGGTTAATTGTTCATTAAAGGTAGAGGCAACCTCTGCCACAAAAATGGTGTAAGAGGCGTCATGATAGTGCTGCTTTTTATTACTTAAATAGGTATTCATGCTATGTCCTGCCTCGTGAGAAAGGGTAAGGACATCATTTAGCGTTCCTTGAAAATTCATGAGTATATAAGGCACTGAGTCATAGCAACCAGAGGAGTAGGCGCCACTTCTTTTTCCTTTATTTTCATAAACATCTACCCAACGATCAATCAAGAGTCCCCTTCTAAGGGTTTCTTGATACTGCTTCCCTAAAATCGCTACAGACTCAATTACAATATTACACGCTTCTTCAAAAGAATACTTTTTATCGAGGGTGTCAACTAAAGGGACTCCAAGGTCGTATGAGTGAAGCTCTTTTACCCCAAGAATCCTTTTACGCAAAGAGATGTAACGATGAAGAGGCTCAATCCCCTCTTCGACTGCAGTAATTAATTTGTGATAGACGGACAAAGGGATATTATGAGGTTTTAATGCGGCCTCAAGGCAGGATGAATAGGAGCGAACGGTTGCATTAAATAGATGATTTTGCACTTGACCATGAATTAATTCAGCAAGGGTATTTTGAAAGGAAAGAAATGTCTTATGAAGTTTTTCAAACGCATTTTTTCGAAGAGTTCGATCTTTACTCTTCATAAATTTCCCATAACTACCTTGTGTGAGGTGATGCTCCTTCCCCTCCCCATCGACCACAACCCCAAAATCAAGATCAGCATTGGATAGAGCTGAAAAAGCTCCACTTGCTGTGGTTTGCATACGAGCTGTCAAAGATAAGATTTTTTCCTTATCACTTGAAAGGATATGCTCTTTTTGATCCTTTAGTTTTTTTAGGTAAAAAGCAAAGATTGACAATTCCTTATCTGCAAGAAGCTTTTCAAAATACTCTGGGTCAATTTGCAAAATTGATGGCTCTATCCACGAAGTTGCAGAAGAAAACTTATGATACACACCTCTTGCTCTTTCATAGCCACCTTTATTTTCAGGACAAGAGACATTTTCATCATGCTTTAGATGTGCATAGGTATAAACCTTTTCAAGGTTCCTTAAATAGTTAAAGTAATTATTTAAAATATTTTTTATATCTTTTGCTTTTGATAACTCCATAGGTTTAAACGCCTCAAAATCCTTTTCCGCATCTTCAAATGCTTTTTTTAAAGCCTTTTCCCAATCTGCTCTTTCCTTATATAAAGTTGTTAAATCCCATTTATCTTTCTCTTTAACTTCATCACGACCCATAGCATCTCTCCCTGTATTACTAAATAGTATACTGTTTTAAGAAATGATTAAAAGTAGTAAAAAATTTTTTTCTTTAGCAGTTGAGTAAAAAAACTGCTAATTCTCTTGAAATAAATCTAAATATCTTATAGAATTATAAACAGATTGTTGAAGACTTTTAAAAAAAACAAGGAGAAATCAAATGAGCACACATACAGAAACTAAACTTCGTCCACTTGCGGATAGAATTCTTGTAAAAAGAGAAAAAACTGAAGAGAAAAACTTCGGTGGCATCATCCTTCCAGACTCTGCTCAAAAAGGTGGAGAGGTTGGTATTGTAATTGCAACAGGCCCTGGAAAAAAAGATGAGCATGGGAAAATTATAGCAATGAGTGTTGCAGTTGGGGATAAAATCATGTGGGCTAAATATGGCGGCGAAGAAATTAGTGTAGATGGGGAAGATTTTCTTATCGTTAAAGAAAACGATGTAATCGCAATTTTAGAATAAGAATTAAAAATAAAAAATTTAGGAGTAAACGTTATGGTAGCAAAAGAAGTTAAATTTAATGAAGATGCACGTAACAGAATTAAAAAGGGTGTACAAACCCTTGCAGATGCTGTGAAAGTGACCCTTGGTCCAAAAGGACGTAATGTAATTTTATCAAGATCATTTGGCACTCCCCACATTACTAAAGATGGTGTGACTGTGGCAAAAGATATCGAACTGGCCGATCCGTACGAAAATATTGGCGCCCAAATTGTAAAGGAAGTAGCAAGTAAAACAGCTGATAAGGCCGGTGATGGAACAACCACTGCAACAGTTCTTGCTGAAGCCATTTATCTACAAGGATTAAAATCTATCGCCTCGGGTGCAAACCCTATTCAATTAAAGCGTGGTATTGATAAAGCTATTGAGCACACTGTGGGTGAATTGAAGAAGAAAAGTAAATCTATCAAAGATAAAGAAATTGCACAAGTTGCCACAATTTCAGCAAATAATGACCATGAAATAGGTGCTTTAATTGCAAGAGCTATGGAAAGGGTTGGAATAAATGGTGTTGTAACTGTTGAAGAGGGTAAAACCCTTGAAACAGAATTAACAGTTGTGGAAGGGATGAACTTTGACAGAGGTTACACAAACCCATATTTTGTTACAGATGCAGACAAACAAGAAGCTGTGCTTGAAAATGCTTGTATTTTAATCCACGAGAAAAAGATCTCCTCTATGAAAGAGCTTCTACCAATTCTAAAAACGGTAGCAGAGTCTGGAAAGGCGCTATTTATTATTGCAGAGGATATTGAAGGGGAAGCTTTAGCAACGCTTGTGATTAATAGACTTAGATCTGGGCTAAAAGTTTGTGCTGTTAAAGCACCTGGTTTTGGCGACAGACGTAAGGAAATCTTAAGGGATATTGCTATTTTAACTGGCGCTCAAGTGATCTCAGAGGATTTGGGTATGAAGCTTGAGAATACGACCGTTGATCAACTTGGTTCTGCTAAAAAAATTGTGGTTGGAAAAGATGATACAACCATTATTGATGGTTATGGACGTAAGGACGAAATTAATGCTCGCTGTACTCAAATCAAACAACAACTTGAAGCATCAACATCAGATTATGATAAAGAAAAGCTTCAAGAGCGTTTAGCAAAGCTTACAGGCGGAGTTGCATTGATTAACGTTGGTGCAGCAACAGAAATTGAGATGAAGGAGAAAAAAGACAGAGTAGATGATGCTCTTCATGCTACAAAAGCTGCTATTGAAGAAGGAATTCTCCCTGGCGGCGGTTCAGCTTTAGTGCATTGTTTAGACTCTTTAACAGCGTTTAATCAAACACTTTCTGGCGATGAAAAACGCGGTGGTGAGATTATCGCATTTGTCCTTTCAGCTCCTTTATGCCAAATAGCAAAAAATGCTGGTGAGCCTGGAATGGTGATCTTCCATCGAGTTAAGGATGGAAATGATACCTTTGGTTGGAATGCGTTGACCAATGAATTTGTAGATATGCTTGAGGCAGGAATTGTAGATCCAACAAAAGTGGTTAGATCTGCCCTTCAAAATGCAGCATCTGTTGCATCTATGCTTCTTACTACAGAGGCAGTGGTTGTAGAGATCCCTTCAAAGGAGACAGCTTCTGATATGAGCCAAGCCGGACAAGGTATGGGTTATTAATCTTTTTTCTTAACCGTATACATAAAAAGGTGATGATGTAAATTATCACCTTTTTTTTATAAATTTAAGCCAAGGTGGTAAATTGCTGAGGCAAGAAACGTATCAAAAAGGTAATTTATCGTCTCCTTTGAAATGCTTTCAGGATCATCTTGATTAGTTACAAGCATACCCACCCAAAGATTATTCCAAAAGTTCGCAATTTGCGAATTTGAAACTCCATCTTCATTAAAGTCTCCCATACTCATCGATGGATCCACATAGCTACCATTTAAATAATCCTGGTATACAATATCAAGATTTGCCCTTACCGCATCATACATGACCGTTTCTTCGGCATTAATAACTGAATTAACTAAATAGACAAAGTTTGCCGCATAGGCAGGATTTAAGGTCACCCCATAGTTATCTGCCTTCATATCCCTTTCATAAAGGTATACATCAAGAAAGTAAGTTACCAAAATAATCATAATCATAGAAGAATAGGTTGCAGGTGAATCTACAAGTTCATAAAAAAGATCATGATTTTCATCGCACAATCCTGTTTGATGAAGTATATCTAACACACACTCCATAACCACCATTTTTGCACCATCAGTATCAATGCTAGCGATAAAACCGATAAAATCATTCCAATAGGCGCTGATACTTGTTGAGGATATCTCGCCATTTGCAAAAATGACTGTTCTTTCAAGGAAGTCAATAATTGACTGATTAATAGCATTCTTTTTATTATGACCGTAATTTGTATTATCAAGCATGGTATAACTCCTATTTTTTATTTAATTATATATTTCACCTTATATATATTCGCAAAAGCCTGATTATGAGTATGCCTGAATTTATTAACTCACCTTACGTGATAGGAATTAAAAAGATGAGAGGATAAAAAAAACATTACATTATCTTTTAAATTTACTAAAAAGATGACCAATCAGACTAAAAAAATCACTAAAGAAATTCCTGTAGAAATAATATTTCGGGATAAATTCATCCGTAGATAATTCTTCAGATGTTAAGTTCTCTATCAACTCTATCTCTTTATA
>CAMCSI010000050.1 GCA_945877885.1 Chlamydia trachomatis | reverse complement strand
GGATTATTTTTATTCTCTCGGTACCACTTACTCTTATTTTTCCAAAAAAATACGCAATGATTTTCCTTCTACTTTTTGCATGGCTCTATTTTTTATTTCTTGGAGAAGGGGCATCTATTTCTCGTGCATGGATTTCAACAAGCATCTTTCTTGTGACGCTACTTCTATCAAAAGTTCCCATCCCTTTAAACGCCCTTGGTGTAGCAGGGATCGTCTCTATGCTTATTGATCCTTACTCAGTCTATGAACTTGCGTTTTCCTTAAGCTATCTTGCCACCTTTGCCATCTTGACACTGCACTCATTAATCTCTGAATTGACCAATTATCTTTGTAAGAAAAGGGATAAAAAGCTGCTAGGCATGATGCCCTTTTTTCATAAATGCGCCTACTACCCATTACGCTTTTTTTTAAGCAGCTTTCTTCTTTCACTGCTTATTCAAATCGTTCTTTTACCTATTTTGATCCATCAATTTACCTTTTTTCCTCTTTGGGGCCTTTTTTATAATGTTTTTTTCCCTCCCTCCATGATCCCAACATTGATGTTTCTACTTTTTGCCTTTGCTTTTCACCCTATCTTTGGATCAAGCTTTTTCTGGAAACTAAACGAAGCCTTTTCAAAACCCTTTCTTGAAGCTCTTATTTACGGAAAAGGATTTTCACCCTTGCTGATAAAGTTACCCCCTCTTAACGCTCACCTGCTCTCCCTACTTAGCTGCGCCCTTGTTTTCCTCTGCCTTATCAGGGAAAAAGTCGCTCATGACGAATATCTTATTTCTTTAGATGATTCCTCTTGACATAATCCCCTTTTGAATGATAAGATTTTTCCTTTCATGCGGCGGTAGTAGCTCAGTTGGTTAGAGCGCCTGATTGTGGTTCAGGAGGTCGCGAGTTCGAGCCTCGTTTATCGCCCTTTTTTAAATAAATTTTTTACGCATTTAATCTTTAACTACAACATTGACCTTTGTGTCTTCGTGTTAAATTTTTAAAATCAGCTTTAAGCTGCTACTGCTCTTCTATATCATCGCGAAGGATTCGACGAGGGCGGCTGCCATCGCCTGCACTGATGATCCCATTTTCTTGCAAAGCATCAATTAATGAGGCTGCACGTGCATAACCGATTTTCAATTTTCTTTGCAAAAAGGTGGTAGAGGCTGTTTTAAAGGTAAGGACAATTTCTAAAGCCTTTGGATATAACGGGTCCATCCCCTCTTCTTTTTCCTGCACAAGATTCTCTTCTGAAGAAATATTGTCAAATGACTGAAATAAATAGTTTGTAGGAAAACGGTCCTGAATATGAGAAACTACTTTTTTAATATCTTCATCACACACGTACACCCCTTGACATCTTAGCAGCTCGGCGGTTCCTGGCGCTAGAAAAAGCATATCTCCGTTGCCAAGTAGACTTTCGGCACCATTTTCATCCAAGATGATCTGGCTGTTGATTCTGGAGGAAACTTTAAAAGCGATTCGAGTTGGAAAGTTTGCTTTAATCAGTCCAGTAATCACCTCTCGAGAGGGTCTTTGGGTGGCAAGCACTAAGTGTATACCGACAGCTCTAGCCATTTGAGCAATACGTGCAATAGGTGTTTCCAAATCTGAGGAAGAGGTCATCATAAGATCTGCGAACTCATCGATGATTGCTACCATAAAATACATCTCTTTTGGGATCTCCATTTCAAGGCTATCTTCAAATTCCTTATCGATCTTACGCTTGTTAAAGCTATGGATATTTCTAACTCCTAAAAGTTTTAACATTTCATAGCGCATCTTCATCTCTTTTACCATCCATTTAAGCGCTGCATAAGCACCTTCTGGCTCTGTAATCACAGGGGCAATTAAATGAGGGATTTTTGCAAAAAAAGTAAGTTCCACTTTTTTTGGATCGATTAATAAAAGCTTCACCTTATCTGGTGTCGAATTCATCAAAATCGACATGATCATTGTATTTATACAGACAGATTTACCAGAACCAGTTGCACCTGCAATAATACAGTGGGGCATCTTGGTTAAATCACACATCACATCTTCCCCACGAACAGTTTTACCAAGAAGCACAGGTATATGGTGCTTTACAGGCAATTTACGGTAGGCATTAAGCATATCTTTAAAGCCCACATCTTGAGGAAGAGTAGATGGAATCTCTACACCCACAGCAGCTTTGCCTGGAATAGGTGCAATAATACGGATAGAGCGAGCTTGTAAATTCAGTGCAATATCGTTTTCTAGTGCTTTAATTTTTTGAACTTTTACCCCAATTGCTGGATGCACTTCAAACGAGGTAATGGTTGGTCCAGAGTGAATATGGCCCACTTTTGCCTCTATTGAAAAACTAGCTAAGGTCTCCTCCAGAATTCGAGCCTTTTCCTGCAATTCTCTTTTCAATCCCGTTTGATCCACGGCAATTGTATCTGAAAGTAAGTCTATCGGGGGTAAATTATAATTTGCTTCAGAAGCTTTAGCCGGGGGCGATTTCTTCTGCATCGTAAATTCAACTTTAGGATCGGTTTTAGCATCGGTCGCAAAAGAGTGAGTTTGAATAATTTTTTGTTTCTGCGGCTGTGGGAGCATTTTTAGTGACTGCTGCACACCTTTAGTAGGTTTTGAGGGTGGTTCACTTTTAGTCTTTCTTTCGTTAAATCCTGTAAAAGGCGGAAAAACGGAGGCGGCAAGAGGTGCTCTTTCAGTTTTTTTTGTTGTCCTTACCTGCATAAAGGAGAATTTTCTCATAAGAACTAGAAGCTTTCGTAAAACCATCACTGCAGAATCTGAAATGTAAGGTAAGAAATTTAATACCCTTCTTGTAATTTTTAAAAAACTTAAGTCGGTGAGTAAAATAAAGCCAATGATTGCTAGGTTGAAAAAAGTGAGTAAGACCCCTACATCACTTAATAAATGTTGCAAGTTAAAGGATACAAGATCTTTATATAAATAGTAAAAAGGGACTCCGCCTAGATTATACCGGGTATATTTAACTGGAATTGCGGCTTTGATCACTACAGATTCTGAATAAACACGTTCATACAAGGGAGAAAAATCAAGCCATTTGGTTTCAGCAAAAAGATTTAGTAATATGCAAACGGAAAATACATGTAGGCAAAGGTAAGCAATCTTTGTAGCAAAACCCTTTCGATCCCTATTTTTCAAAAATTTCCAACCAAAAAAGGTCATGAATGCAATAAGAATATAGCTACCAAGGCCAAAAAGATAGTGAAGGCTATGAGCGATAAGATGTCCTGCAAGCCCTAGGATATTTTGTTCATGATGGTTATCGACAAAAGAAAATAAGCTCAAAAATACAAAAATACTTCCAGCAATGATAAATACCCCGCGCGCTTCAGGATGTGACTCACTTTTTATTGGTGTTTTTTTTAGTATACGAGGGGCCCTTTTCATATCTCTTCTATATATCATAAATCACTTTATAAAACTAGCCTACATTTAACCAAAAAGAAACCCTTTCACTTTTGCACGCTCTTTTGTATACTTCCGGCAAGGAGTAGTGTTATAATGCGTGGTATTTGCCCTCTTTCTTCAGGTTCTCAAGGTAATGTTATTTATGTAGGATCGGGAAAAACTAAACTATTATTTGACGTTGGATTGAGCTTTAAAAAGATTCAAGAAAAGCTTGCTGAAATTGATTTAACGATTGATGATATTGATGGAATTGTCATTTCACATGAACATAGTGACCACATCAAAGGGTTAGAGCAAATTGCAAAATCGACCACAATTCCTATTTTATGCAATGGTGATACTGCAAAAGCCATATGCGCAGAAATTGATACAAGACCAAATTTTAAGATCTTTTCCACAGGCGAGCCTTTTGTTTTTGGCGATATCACCATCACCCCATTTAGTATCCAACATGATACTTTAGATCCATGCGCCTTTACTTTAGCCTTTGATGGTCTAAAAGTGGGTATTTGCACAGATCTTGGCTTTGCTTCCAATTTAGTAGCTCATCATTTACAGGGGTGTGATTACCTTTATATTGAGGCCAATCATGAAGAAGCGATGGTTCATGCTTGCGCAAGACCTTTGATATACAAAAAGCGGGTTCTGGGAAGGCAAGGGCACCTATCTAATAAAGCTTGCGCTGAACTGATCGAAAAAATCCATCACGAGGGGCTTAAACATATCTACCTAGCCCACCTTTCCTCTGAGTGCAATGACCCAGATGTTGCCTTAAAAACCGTGGGGGACCATTTAGGGAAACTTGGTCTAAATACCCCCCTTTCTATCGCTTTTCAAGATAAAATTAGCAAAAAAATCGAATTTTAATCATAAAACTAATTTTAAGCATTGAATTATAGGCAAGTTTTTCATTATAATTATACCATATTTACGTTAGAGTTTTATTATGAAAAGAAAAAAATCCACGCCCACCTTACAGATTCAGGACATGTTTACCATTAAAAGGCCAAGACCAAGGCTTACCATCCCCTTAATTGTGGGCAGTATTTTGGCGGTAGTTGGCTTTATGACCCATTCCCTCTTTTTCTTCCCTATGTTGATTGCAATTTTTATCGTTGTTTACCTTAGTCTGGGACTATTTTTTTCAGCGGCAATTATTACAACAAGAGCATTAATTGTCCCGTCAGCAAATGAGCTGTTAAAGGCAAAAAAAGGGGATCATTACTATCAATCCAATACCTCTATCACCTTAAAAGATGGGGTGGTGTTAACTGGGGCATTTTTACCTAACCAGGAAGATACCGGCGAAAATAAGGATCGTGATCTAGTAATTGTTTTTCATGGAAATAGCTACTTTGCAAGTAATGCTGGAGCTTGCGCTAAAGTTAAGGCAACAGATGCGTTCAAAACCCATGACATATTAGAGATGAATTACCGAGGAACCGCCAATTCTGAAGGGACCATGGGAACTCAGAAGCAAAATGTAAAAGATGGGATCGAGATTGTAGAGGCAGCAATTGCCCGCGGATACTGTCTTAAAAATATTGTTTTATTAGGACATTGCCTAGGAGCCTCTATTGCAGTGTCAGTAAAAGCCCATTTTAGTAAACAAAGAAAAGCAGCTGAATTTCCAACTCTAATCGCCTACCAAAGTAGCTTTAGGTTAGACAAACTTGGCTCAAGACCTATTAAATGGCCGGTATTAAAGAAGGTGACAGAAAAACTTGTTCACCTACTTCTTGGATGCATGGGCTGGAATTATCAATTTTCGCCAAAAGAATGGAAGGCTTTAAAAGGGACAAATATTGCAATAGGTGGAGGGGAAAAAGATAGAATTGTTCCTCCTTATATGGATTTGGCGGTCTATTTAAAAAGTCATGGGATTACATCAAACGTATGGGTGCGAGATGAAGATCACAACACCTTTAACTTTGAATGTATGAGATTTACTTCTTAATTTTTTGCTATAAATTAACACCCCCTTAGAATATACTTTATCTTTTTTTTAAGGATACAAAATGACAACAGCTGTTTCAAAAAATGTATTGCAAATAAGCGATGAATTTAAAGTTGACAAACCAAAGCACAACTATACACTTATCATTACTGGCATTGTAGCACTAGTAGGGATTGTAGCCTTAGTCGTAGCTTCCTATTTCTTTTTACCTCTTGCAGCAGCTATTGCCTTTACAGTAGGAGGGACACTGCTTGCCGCTTTCGACGCAATGTTAATTGCAACAAGAATGCTTCTTATTCCTTCTTCAACCTCTCCTTTCAAAAGCTCTCAAAATGATTCTGAGTACAAAGTGAATGCATCCTTAAAATTAGAAGATGGTACGATTTTAAAAGGGGCTATGCTGCAAGATAAAACCAAAAAGAATGATGAAAAACATATTGCTATTCTTTTTCATGGCAATGGTGTCTTTGCAAATGAAGGTCACCTTAAGGGCTATATGAAAAATACTAAGATTTATCAAAATTACGATGCTCTTGAAATGAACTACCGAGGCTGTTCAAATTCTACAGGTGATTTTGCCTCTCATAGCCAACATGTGAAAGATCAAATCGAAGTGGTTCAATCACTCCTTGATCAAGGTTACAAACTAGAAAATATGGTTCTTATTGGACACTCTCTTGGTGGATCAATAGCAACATGTATAAAAGAACATTTTGATAAAAAAGTGGAGCCAGGAAAAAATCCTTGTGCAATTGTTGCTTACCATACATTTCATAAGTTAAGTGAGGTTATTTCAGGGAGAATGCGTACTCCGGTAATTAAAGAGATTGTAAAAGGGTTAACAAAACTAAGTCTATCTACCCTTGGTTGGGACGTAAATTTTGACTGGAAAAGATGGAACGCCTTAAAAGGGGCAAAAATAGTGATAGGTGGAAGTCATATGGATAATGTGATTCCTCCACATATGTCTTTGGCCGGTTATCTAAAGGATAAAAAAGCAAATGGTCAAATCCATATAAGAAATAAATCTCATATGGATATTGATTTTGATTGTATTTCAACCACAAAAGTTTAAACTATTCTTTTGACTTTTTCGATTTGATACGTGTCACTTCTTTCATATTCTCTTTCTTCTCTAAAGCACGCTCTTTTAAACTTTTCTTTGGCTTCATCTTTGGAATCACGCCTTGAAGTAGAGATGACAATCCTTTTGACTCTTCACTTGATGCTTCTTGAGAGATATCTTTTGTTGCAAGATCCATTGAAGACTCTGAAAGCTCCACAGTTTTTAATCGATCCGATATCTGTCTTAACGACTCAAGACGCTGTGATAAAGCATGCAATTTTTTATCCACAGGAGCTTTTGAAGAGCCTTTCATACTGGCAAGAAGGGTCTCTTCTGAATCAAATTTAGAGGAAAACATCGCCGCAGCGTTACTATATTCTGGAGAAAAGACAAAAGGTCTAAGCGTTGAAGGAACTGTTGTATAAAAATCATCAGCAAGTCCTGGTTCTAACTCTTCCTTAGCTTGTTGTTTTGGAGGTCTTCCCCTTTTTGGCCTTGGATTTAACGCATCACTAGAATAATACATTTTTGACTTAGCCTCTAAAAGATCTCTTGCTTGAGCTACATCCTTTGATACTCTTACAGTGAATTTATGCTCCTTTAATTTTTCAAGGGTAGAGACAGACATCTCTAAATCTTCTTCAAAGACAAAAACCACTTCATTTTCACGTAAAAATTCAATGATTCTTACTCTTGATCTTTCTTGATAAAACTGCTGCCATTTATCAAGCTCTGCTAAATGATCATATACGAATTCAAGAAAATTTTCGCGCGCTCCACGAGAATTTATTATTTCTAAAAGTTTTTCTTTAGTATCGATATCATAAACTTTTTCTATAACAAAACCTTCCATAAATTTTCTTGTTTCATAGTAGGTCAATTTAGGAATAGCCACATATCGATCACTATTTTCTTTGAGTTCTTTTTCCGCCAAATTTAGCTCTTCCTCCCCTTTATCAAGGTCAAAATAGACTAAAAAACCCTCAAGTTTATCTAGATAAAAGTCTCTTACATCATTTGCTTTAGAAAAAACTTCTAGAAGTCTATGGTAGCGAAGAATTAGTGGTTGTCTACATTTTATAGGCTGGCCGTTCATACATTCCTTTTATTCGAAAATTCAATCTTACTCATAGTTTATCACAGATAAACGGAAAATACAACTTCCTTTTTTATTGAGGATTAATGTGAAACTCTTTATCCTGTACTAAAATATAAAGGATGTGATTATGTTATCAATCAAAAAAATACTACAAAACCCAGCTGCTATTGAAAAACTTCTAAAAACAAAAGATCATGCCATTTCCCTTAAAGAGTTGATTGATAGCTATGATACATTTGCTGAAAACTTATTAAAACTTGAGGGGTTAAAAGAAAAACTCAACACCCTTTCTAAGGAAATTGGAGAGAAGAAACAAAAGGGTGAAGATACCTCTAAAATCATTGATAGCGTCGGATCTTTAAAAGTAGAAATTAAAGATCTCCAAGCTCTTTCAAACGATCAAAAACTTGAGTATGAAAAAAGGCTTGATGCTCTCCCTAATATTCCTGACAGCCGAATTAAAGTATCTTTAGATCCTGCAGATAACGTTTGTATCAAAACGGTAGGAGAAAAAAGAATTTTTGACTTTCCGGTCAAAAACCATTTACAACTTGGCGAGCAAAATAAAATTTTTGACTTAGCCCGTGGGGCAAAAATTTCTGGCTCAGGTTTTCCAGTATATACTGGTATTGGAGCTCAAATTGAGTGGGCCTTAATTAATTTGATGATTGACACTCATAAGAAAAATGGTTTTGAAATGCGCATGGTTCCTCATATGGTAAATGCATCAACGATGTATGGCTCTGGACAGCTCCCGAAATTTGCAGAACAGGCATTTCGTATTCATGACAAAGATTTTAATCATTACCTCATCCCTACGGCTGAGGTGGCTTTAAATGGTCTATATATGGATGAAATTATGAATGAGGAAGAGCTTCCTAAAAAGCTGATGGCCTACACACCATGCTTTAGAAGAGAGGCAGGCGCCCATGGGAAAAATGAACGTGGCCTAATTAGGATTCACCAATTTAATAAAGTAGAACTGTTTGCCTTCACAACTCCTGAGCAAAGTGATCAAATGTTTGAGACAATTATGGCCTCTGCTGAAGAAG
>CAMCSI010000049.1 GCA_945877885.1 Chlamydia trachomatis | reverse complement strand
GAGGTTAATGAGCAAAAGCCTAAATATTATATTTTAGATATGTTCCCTTATCCAAGTGGTGCGGGCCTTCATGTAGGCCATGTTGTGGGTTACACTGGAACCGATGTGATCGCAAGATATAAGAGGCAAAAGGGGTTTAACGTTCTTCATCCTATGGGTTGGGATAGCTTTGGTCTTCCTGCAGAACAATATGCCATTAGAACAGGTACACATCCACAAATCACTACTGAAAAAAATATTAGGACCTATAAAAAACAATTGAAGGAACTTGGATTGAGCTATGATTGGGACAGAGAGATTGCCTCTTCTGATCCAAAATATTATAAATGGACACAGTGGATCTTTACAAAACTTTATGAAAAAGGACTTGCCTACCAAGCTGAGGTGACGGTAAATTTCTGTGAGGTGCTAGGTACTGTTCTTGCAAATGAAGAAGTGGAAAATGGTAAGTCTATCGAAGGGGGCTACGATGTGATTCAAAAGCCTTTAAAACAATGGATTTTAAAAATTACCGATTATGCAGAACAGCTTTTAACCGATCTAGATGATCTAGATTGGCCTGATCATTTAAAGAAGCTGCAACGTAACTGGATTGGAAAAAGTACCGGGGTGCAAGTACATTTTAAAATAGATGATAGTGAAGAAGTTATTTCTTGTTTTACCACAAGAGCAGATACTTTATATGGAGTCTCTTTTATTGTGATTGCCCCTGAGCATCCTATGGCAAAGTCTACCCTGCAGAAAAAGTATAAATCCACATGCGCTGAGTATCAAAAAGCTGCCTCTTTAAAAAATGATATGCAAAGAACGGAACTTGCAAAAGAAAAAACCGGAGTATTTACAGGAACCTATGTGATTCATCCTGTAACAGGAAAAAAAATCCCTGTATGGATGGCAGATTATGTTCTTATTTCTTATGGAACAGGGGCTGTGATGGGGGTTCCTTCAGATGATGATCGAGATAGGGAGTTTGCAGAAAAATACGAACTTGCAATTCCTTCTGTTTTTGATGAAGAGGGTAATTATATTAATTGCAGTAATGAAGCATTAGTGCTTACAGGCTTAACTCTGGATGCGGCAAAAGATGCAGCAATAGCTTATTTATCAAAAGAAGAGCTGGGAGTCCCTTGTACAAATTATAAACTAAGAGATTGGCTTTTTTCTAGACAAAGGTATTGGGGCGAGCCGTTTCCTATTGTTCATGAAGAAGATGGCACTAAACGTGTCCTTGGGTTGGATGAGCTTCCATTAACTCCACCTGTGATGGAGGATTTTTTGCCATCACCTGACGGAAATAGCCCGCTTTCAAAAATGCGTGGATGGGTAGAAATCACCGATCCAAAAACAGGGAAAAAAGGTTATCGAGAAACAAATACAATGCCCCAATGGGCAGGATCTTGCTGGTATTACTTAAGATTTTGCGATCCTCATAACTCTAAAGAGCCGTGGGGGGAAAAGGAAGAGAAATACTGGATGCCTGTAGATTTATATGTAGGGGGAGTGGAACATGCTGTACTACATCTACTTTATGCAAGATTCTGGCATAAGGTGTTGTTTGATTTAGGGTATGTTTCCACAAAAGAGCCTTTTCAGTCGCTTAGAAATCAGGGTCTGGTAACATCTATGGCCTATAAAAAAGATAGTGGCGGTTATGTTCTTTTTGATGATGTAGAAGAAATTGATGGGGAATTTAGGGAAAAGCAAAGTCACGCCCTGGTTCATCAATCCATCGAGAAAATGTCCAAATCTAAACTTAACGGTGTATCCCCAGATGAGATCATCGAAGAGTTTGGCGCAGATTCATTGAGATTGTATGAATTATTTATGACCCCTTTTGACAAAGAAAAAGTTTGGCAAAGTGAGGCAGTCTCTGGTTGTAAACGATTTTTAAACCGCGTATATGAAATGTGCGTTTCCACCAAGATTGTGGAAGAGGAAACTTTGGAGGCAAATAAGCTAACCCATCGATTAATAAAGGCGATAGAAGAGGATTTAGAGGTGTTAAGCTTTAATACTGCCATTGCAAAAATGATGGAGTTTATCAATAAGTTTTCTGATCTAGAGGAATTTCCAAAAACATCGTTGCTAAGTCTTATTCAGTTGATCTATCCATTTGCCCCACACTTTGGAGCAGAATGCTTTGCTCTTCTTGGAGATACACGGGATATTGTCTATGCCTCATTTCCTACCTTTGAGGAAAAGTATCTAGAAGATGATCAAATTACAATTGTCTTTCAAGTGATGGGAAAGTTAAGAAGCTCTGCAACCTTTGATAGAAAAGCCACAAAAGAACAAATTATTGCAAAAGCTAAAGAAGATCCAAAAGTGAAAAAGTATCTTCAAACCAGTATCATAAAAGAAATCTATGTTCCGAATAAATTGGTTAATTTTGTCGTTAGCGACTAATAAGAGCCCCGTATGAGTATATTTTATAGTATTTTTATGGTTTGTTGGTGTGTATGTATCTCTTTAAAGTACACATACGATAGATTTAGACATGGTAAGTTTTTAGGACTGCTTCTTTATAAATTGGGGATTAAAAGACAGGTTATCAAAAGCGCAGAAAATAAAAAATGCGTTTGGATTCATGCCACCTCTTTTGGAGAAACTCTGTCTGTAAAAGTGCTCGTGGAAAGATTGAAAATGCAAAAAAATGTGCATATCATCTTTTCCACATTTACCTCTGTTGGTTATAGCGCTGCTTCTAGGATGAAAGAAATAGATCAAGTGATTATTTTGCCGATTGATTTAAAAATTTCCATGCGTGCATTGGTAAATCAGATTAAACCTGACTTATTTATCCTTACAGAAAGTGACTATTGGCTTAATCTTTTAAATGAAGTTAAAAGATATGGATGTAAAATGGTACTTGTTGGTGGTAGAATTTCTGATAGATCCTATAAAAGGTTTAAGAAAATACCCTTTTTCTCAAATTACCTATTTAATCTATTTGATCATCTACTTCTTCAAGATCCATCTATGGAGGAAAAGTTTTCCGGCCTTAACGTAGCTAAGGAAAAGATTCAAGTGGTAGGAAACTTAAAGCTTGATACTTCGGATAAACAACAAGCAATAGAAGAAAAGGTCTTTCTGCCTAAAAACCGAAGATATATTACCTTTGGTTCAACTCATCGGGGAGAAGAAACGCTTCTTTTAAAAGAGCTATCCTCATTAAGCGAAGATATTTCCTTTTTACTTGCGCCAAGAAGGCCTGATCGTTTCGATGAGGTGCAAACCATTTTGGAAGAATCAAACCTCTCCTGGCGCTTTGTCGATGAACAGGGAAGAGGGGATGAGCGTGTTGTATTTGTGAATAAACTAGGAGTGTTGGAAGAATGCTACAGCAAAAGTGAACTGGCGATTGTTGGCGGAAGCTTTGTGGAAAATGCAGGAGGTCATAACGTCTATGAACCTGTACGACAAGGTGCCCCGGTACTATATGGCCCGTATACTTTTAATCAACATTCACTTACATCTATTGTGGAATATTTTGAAGTTGGGGAAAAAGCAACCTTCGATCAAATCCTCACTAAAGTGCAATCTAGATTGAATAAAGGAAGAATTTCTGAAGAGAAAGTAGCTGAAATTAAGGCTAAATCAGAGGGTGCGACAGAAAAAGCATTAAATTTAATAAATAGCTTGTTATAAAAAAACGTTTTCTGCTATGATCATCACCATAATTTAACGCGGGATAGAGCAGTTGGAAGCTCGTTGGGCTCATAACCCAAAGGTCGGCGGTTCGAGTCCGTCTCCCGCTATTTTTTTACTAAGAGCTTGCTTATGGCTAGCTCTTTTTATTACCAGAAATTGGTGATAAATAAAGTTTACTATGGCGGCTTAGCTCAGTCGGTAGAGCAACGGAATCATAATCCGCAGGTCACTGGTTCAAGTCCGGTAGCCGCTATAATTCTCGCAGATTGAAAGTCTTTATCTCTTTTTTCCTTATAGACAAAATATTTTTATTAGAATATTTTTATATCTTTTTAAAAAAGAGCTCTAAGATGTTTCGATTTATATTTTTATTCTATTTTCCACTAGTGAATTTAATAAAATAAAAAATGGGGGGATAGATCTTTTGAATAGAGTATACACCCTATATCACATACACAGATGGAAGAAAGAGTTATCAGAATGCAAGTATGGGCATGTAGATAAAAAATTGATAGGGGTTTTTTCTTCTAAAGAGGAGTCTTTAAATACTTTAGAAAAATATAAATTATTAAAGGGTTTTTCCGATGAAATAGAGGGGTTTTCTATTGATGAGTATATAATTGATAGTATTTATAACATTTCTATAAGTACATTGTTTGATTATGAAATGGTAGTTTTGTCGTCTTTAAAATACTTATACATCCTTTACCATCTTCAAGAATTTGATGATGGGCATGATGATTCAAAAATTTTAGGTATTTTTTCTAGTCAAATAAAAGCAGAAGAAGCACTATCTATGATCATAAAAGTATCACCTTCAAAAGTTTCGAAAGATCAATTGGTAATTGTTAAGGATACTGCAGGTTCTCTTGATTGGAAAGAAGGATTTTTTAGATCTATTTGAATTAATAGACTTCTTTCGAAATACCATTTGCTCATTAAAATTGTAAGCGTTTTTTAGAAATGTCCCCTTTTCGTTAAATAGAAATGTCACCTTTTGGTAGTATAAAGGTAAGCAATTACCGAAGGTGCTAACCATGAAAACCGAAGGGTAAGTGTAAAAAAACAAAATATTAAACTAAAAAACATTCAAATAAATCCGAAAAAAAGTTACAGTTTCCTTTGAAAATTTTACAAAAGTAAATTAATAGTTACTGAGGTTGTAGGTATGAAATCTATAGGAAGAAATGATCCATGTGAGTGTCAGAGCGGAAAGAAATATAAATCGTGTTGTCAGGGTAAACAAAAATCAGAATATTTACCCCAGCATTTTGATTTTGAATGGATGAAAATAAGGACGGCAGAAGCAGAGTTTGAAAACATTATTACTCAGTATGTTAACTCCAAATTCGATGAATCCATGAAAAGTGCTGCTTGGAAGGAATTTTCGATTTCTAGTAAATTTAAGTTGGATGAAACAGACTATATGCTTTCTTTTAAACTTTGGTCGATCTATTCATGGCGTATCGATTTAAAAGATTCTTTGAGAAACGATACAATCACTATGACAGAGCTTTGTAGAAGAGAGTGTCCTAGGGCCTTTACAAAGTATCATGGGCAGGTTTTGGATGCTATTGCTCAATCACCGTTTAGCTTTTTTATCATTCAAGAGGTGATTGTTGGCAAGAGGTTAATGTTGAAAGATATACTTTTACAGAAAGAGATCACTGTTAAGGAGAATTTGGCCACCGATGGTCTAAAGAAGGGCGTTATAATTTTTGGTAGGCCCATTACAGTAGAGGGGCAATCAATATTCGTTGGTTTATTTCAATATCCAATAAATAATCGTTTTTTCGATAAGATACTTGCTTTCCGTGAAAAATGGAAAGCAACCAGTAGGTTAACTGAATTAACTCCTATACATTTGATGGAATCGGAGAAAAAATTAAGAGAGCTATATTTTACCATAATAAAAGAGGCTTCTCGTCCTACAAAATTTTCCAATACCGATGGGGAAGCTCTTATTTTAAATGAAATTTATTATTCTTTTGTCTGTCCACTACGTACAATTTTCAATTCTCTTGCAAAAATGCTGTCCTTAGATGAGAAATCCCATTGGGAGGAAAGAGTACATGATGAAAATGGGAATTTTTGTGAAATTATTTTGCCATGGGTGAAAAATAGGACCAGTAACATGAAAGGGTTGGGTGACCGTACATCGCTTGGAAATTTTACCATCACCCCCGATGAATTGATGGTTTTTGTCAATTCAAATGAAAGGGCAGATAGTGCAATGAAAATGATAAGTCAATTTCTTGGAAATAATGTTATTTTAAAAACTCGAAAGAAAATTAATATGGCCTCTTCTACTCAAGTTGAGAAAGCAAGTAAAAAAAGATCCCAAGATAACCTTGGTGAGGTAGAGGAATCTTTTAAATTAGATGAAGAGGTGACAGAGTATTTAATGAATTACTGGAAAAATTGGTTAGATACACAAATTCCCCTCCTTTTTAATAAAACACCAAGGGAGGCTGTAAAGTCAAAGCTTGGTAGAGAACAATTAGAGGCTCTATTTTTGAATATGGAAAATAATAATATGCTCAATGCACAAAAAGGCGATTTTACAAATCAAGTGGATACATTTTTTTTAAAAAAAGAATTGGGGATGCTTTAGTCTTATTCATAAAACAACAAAATCCTTGTGAAAAATTTAATATTGAATTTTTTGTTTGAATATTAATTCCATCAGTGTGATAAGAAGATTTAATCTTGAAATACACTGAAGGGTTCATTTTGTTGATCAACATCATTTTTTCCTTAATAAGCAGAAAAAAGGCAGTTCTTTTCTTTTCGTTGCTTGCGATAGGGGCATGCAATGCGTGTTTTTTTGCTGCGGCGGCACAAAAGCAGTTTATGATAGAAAAGTACACCGCGGCTATTCCTAAGTTTTCTAATCAAGATATCTATGTGGTATCCTCTGATAGTGATGACATTTTGAATTTAAAGTCTTTTACTTTTCCACATGGTGAAAAAATTAAGGGTCATGATGATGTTTTAGGGATGAAATCATTACAGGCAGATGGGGATAGCTTTCTTGCTGCAAGTGAGGATCCAAATTTAGTAGTGATTTCATTGAAGAAAGATGCATCTGTGAAGAAGTGGGTGGATACGTTTGAAAAAAAATCAGACTTAGTTGCGATTCATTCATCCGTGTTTAAGCAAAGGTGCAATAAGGCAATTATTGCAAGAAATGAGGCTTTATGCGCCTATTCAAAGTTGCTTGATTTGATTTATAAGGTAGCGTTTGTAGGGATAGTGATTTCTGCAACGGCTCTTTGTGTGATGTTCAGAAAGGAAATTTGGACATTTTTGTTAGAGGGTGTATGGAGTGTGAGTGCAATTTGCGGTTTTGCTGGGACAATTGGCGCAATAGCTCTTACACCAACATTTATTACACTTTTTGTTGGGGTATGTTTAACCGATATGACAGAGCTTTTATGCCGTTTATTTATTTATTCGGTAGGGGCTGAGCTGATCACATCGTTTGTGATTACTTCATTAATTGTTATGCTGGGGAGGAGTTATTATGGCCAAAGTCGAGTTTTCTAATGTTTCCTATATTGAAAAAGGAGATATTATTTTAAAAAACATCGATGTATCCATAGATAAGGGTGAGCTTTTCATGGTCAGATCGTTAAATGCTAAGGAAGGAAGAGCTTTTCTTCGTCTTGCGCATCGTTTGGTAAAACCTACGGAAGGCTCTGTCAAGATTTCTGTAGAAGAAGGGGATTTTGTGGGTACAAATATTATCCCATTTATCTCTGATTTTATGGTGGAAGAGGTGCTTTCTTTACCACTTCTAGCAAAAGGGTATTCTAAAATAGAGATTACGGCAAAGGTAAGGCATATTACTTCGTATTTTTCCATTGAGGGTATTTTAGGTAAGAGGGTGGTGGATTTAAGCCCATCTGAAAAGGCGCTACTTGGTGTTGCAAAGGCAGTGATAGCTGAGCCATCCTTAGTGATTTTAGATTCTTTTTCAGAAATGCTAGAGCATAAATATGCAGTGCTTGTCATGGCCTATTTACACGAAATTTCTGTAGATTATAACGTGACGGTGATCATGGTGGAAAACGATACGAAATTACATCCATTTGCTGGAAAGATTTTACAGCTAGAAAATGGTTATGTAAAAGATTTGGTAGGAGAAGGGATTGATCTTCATAAGCTTATGCCCTTTTTAAAGATATAAGGAAGAGTGTATGTCAAAAAGGATATTTGATCCTATTCATGGATTCATTGAGATAGAAAAGTGGGAGGAGCAGTTAATATACTCACTTCCATTTAAACGTTTGCAAGGCATTCATCAAATAGCGGCTGCAGCTTTTGTTTACAATGGCGGCACGCACAAGCGCTATGAGCACTCTATCGGCACAATGATGATTGCCGATAAAATCTTTAAGCATGTGATGAAAAAATCAAGGTTTTTTCCGGACCTTCCTAAAAAAGGTACCAAAGAGTTCACCTATTGGAAAAATATTTTGCGAGCTGCTGCCCTTTGTCATGATTTAGGTCATCCACCCTTCTCTCATTTGGCTGAAAAGCATCTTTTGCATGGAAAAAGGCATGAGGAGTGGACAAAAAACATCATTTTTTCAGACTATTTAATGCCGATTTGGAAAGGTGCAGGACTTGATCCAGAGCATATTGCAAAAGTTTCCATAGGAAGAAAATTCTATGAGGAACCTTTTTCAGAAATTGAATCAATCCTTACTGAGATGATCACAGGCGATTATTTTGGTGCCGATCGTATTGACTATCTTTTAAGAGATTCCTATTTCACAGGTCTTGCTTATGGATCTTTTGATTATGAGCAGCTCATCCAGTCTTTATGTATTTTACCTTACAAAGATCGATATTATTTGGGGGTGGAGGAAGATGGCTTAGAGTCTTGTTACGCTTTGTTACTGGCTCGTTATTTTATGCATAAACGGCTTT
>CAMCSI010000048.1 GCA_945877885.1 Chlamydia trachomatis | reverse complement strand
ATCAATAAATTTGATAGAAGCATAGACAAGTTTTTCACTGGAGGAAAGACTAGAAAGGATCGCAATATTTTTATCTGGAACATCTACAATTCCGGTGTTGGGCTCAATGGTACAAAAAGGAAAATTATTTGCAGCAATCATCATTTTTGTTAATGCATTAAAAAGAGTAGACTTTCCAATGTTTGGTAAACCCACTATTGCGCATGATAGATTTGTTGACATATCGCCATCCTTCTGAGTTTAGTTTTGAATTAATAGTTCATCGAGGGGATAGTTTAGTAGATCTTCCATTTGATGGCAATTTTCAAGTAAATAAGATCCTGATCTTGTCCTTTTCAACGCTTTGATGCATCCATAACAGCCAAGCATAAGCCCAAGATCATGAGCAATAGACCGAATATAGGTTCCTGAAGAACAAGTGACTGATATTTCAATATGAGGGTAGTTGTAGGCAATAATGCTTGTTTGCATATTTACCCGTTTTGGCAGACGTTCAACCTCTTGTCCCTTACGAGCAAGCTCATAAAGCTTTTTCCCATTAATCTTTTTTGCAGAAAACATGGGAGGAATTTGATCAACAACCCCATTAAACGCGGCCATTGCCTCATTGATTTCAGCAAATGTTGGTATTTTATCAGAGGTTTGAGTAATGATTCCATCCACGTCATAGGAATCACGCTCCTCTCCTAATAAAATTGTTGCCTCATATGCTTTATCATCAAGGAGGAAAGAATCAGCAGTCTTTGTGTAATTTCTACCGATAAGATAGACCATTACACCAGTGGCAAGCGGATCAAGAGTTCCTCCATGACCAATTGTCTTTTCATTAAACAGGTATCTGAACTTAGGGATTAAAGAAAAAGAAGTTACACTTAAAGGTTTATCTATCAATAAAATCCCTTGATGCTTTTTTCTAAGTAATGGTTTTTCTGTAGAAAGGATCATTTAATTACTTTTCATCATCCTCATATTCAAACTCCTCATCATCCTCATCATACTCTTCGTCATCCTCGTCATCATCTTCATCCTCGTCATCATCTTCATCGTCTTCATCTTCATCGTCTTCATCTTCATCATATTCTTCGTCATCATCTTCATCGTATTCTTCGTCATCATCTTCGAAATCTTCGTCGTCGTCATCTTCGAAATCTTCGTCGTCGTCATCTTCGAAATCTTCGTCGTCTTCATCTTCGTCGTCTTCCTCTAACTCATCATCCTCATCTTCGATTTCTTCAAAGCTTTCATCATCCTCTTCGAAGTCTTCGTCTTCCTCATCTTTTTTGAATTTTTTATTTTTATTCACTTCTCTTAAAAGGTCATCTATTTTCATATAATCATCCATAGTGTTATCAATTTCAAAGGTTAAAACAGGAAAGTATCTGAGCACCACTTTCTTTGAAGAAAGGCGTGCAATGGAAGAGGAGCATTTTTGCAACTCTTCGATCAACAGCTTTTTATCATTGTTATTACCGTTAATCAAACTTACAAATACTTTTGCATACATTAAATCTTTAGATGTGTCTACATCTGTAATAGTTATTAGTTCAGGAAGTTTGTGATGTTTAAGATCATGTCTGATAACATCTGAAATTACTTCCTTTAATAGAGAATTTACTCTCATAATACGTCTTTGTGCTGTCATTTAGGCCTATATTATTTAAATTTATAATTGTTGTTCTTGATAAGTGATCTCATATCCAAGGATTTCATCATTTTCTTTAAAATCATTAAATCCGTTCAACAAGATACCACACTCAGTATCTTTTTTTACTTCTTTTACATCATCTTGCATACGTTTTAACGAGTTAATAGGTCCTTCAAAAATAATTTTTCCATCCCTTTTTAACTTCGCCATATAATTACGCTTAAAGAGTCCATCTGTGATGATAGATCCAGCAATATTTCCATGCCTTGAAGATCTAAATACAGTTAATACTTTTGCCGTTGCCACATGCTCTTCATGACGAACTTTATCAAGAAGTTTTTGCATTTCTACTTTTACTTCATCGATCATATGGTAGATGATATCTTTTAAGATAATTTTTACTTTTTTCTGCTTGATCATCCCTTCTGCATGAGGTTCCACTTTTGTATGAAAACCAAGAATAATGGATTTTGATGCATGGGCAAGATCGATATCAGATTCAGATATTTGTCCTACTTCAGAACTTACAATATTAATGATCACCTTATCTGTAGGAATTTTGAGAAGTGAATCTTTCATAGCTTCTAATGAACCACCCACATCTGCTTTTACGATAATGTTGATGGTCTTTTTCTTCATGTCTTCCACTCTTTGCTCTAAAATGTTTAAAGCAACACGATTTTTTGCCTGCTTTAATTTCATCTGTCGGTGCGCGCTCATTCTCTTTTCTACAATTTCGCGAGCTTCTTTTTCAGAGGCAACCACAATAAACTCATTTCCAGCAGGAGGAACTCCTGATAAACCAGTAACTTTTACAGGGGTAGAAGGGGGGGCATTAGTAACGATTTGACCAAATTCGTTTTGCATGGTCTTAGTCTTTCCCCACTCATGCTCAAATACCACAGCATCGCCAACTTTTAATGTTCCATTTAACACAAGTAGCGTTGCAGTAACACCTAATCCTTTGTGCAATTCAGACTCAAGTACAGTACCACGAGCGCGAGCTTTTGGATTAGAGCGGAGTTCTAAAATATCAGTTTGTAAAGCAATCATCTCCGCTAAAGTAGAAATACCTTCTCTTGTTTTAGCAGAACAATTAACTGTGATTACCGATCCACCCCATGCTTCAGGAAGAAGATCTCTATCAGCTAATTGTCTGTAGATATTTTCCACATTAAAGCCAGGTTTATCCATTTTATTGATCGCCACAAGAATAGGAACACCGGCGGCTTTTGCCTTATCGATGGCCTCATCTGTTTGAGTTTTGATACCCTCATCACCTGCAATTACAAGAACAACAATATCAGTTACCGTTGCCCCACGTGCACGAATAGCCGTAAAGGCTTCGTGACCTGGAGTATCAATCACAGAAAATGATCCATGATCTGTATGACATACAAAAGCTCCAATATGTTGAGTAATGGCCCCTGCCTCTGCTGCTGCAAGGTTACTGTTTCTAAAAGCATCAATGATACTTGTTTTACCATGGTCAACATGGCCCATAACAGTTACAATAGGAGGTCTTTTCTCAAGTTTTTCATCGCCTGTATCTTTAATTTCTTCTTTCAATGTTCGATCTGTAATTTGTAATCGATCAGCAAGAGCTGTATCAATTTTAATTTCGCAGTCAAACTCGTTTCCAATGAGCTCAATAGTGGTGATATCTTCTAAAACATCATTAATTGTGATCGGAAAACCTGCTAAAAATAGCTTTTGGATTACTTCAGAGGCTTTAATTTTTAACTCACTTGCCAGCTCTTTCACAGAAATTGGAATCTTCACACTTACGCTTTTTGGTCTAACGATATCTTCAGAAGCAACAAACGACTTATTCTTTTTATTTCTACGACGTTTCCAGCTCTCTTCAGAAGACATTGCATCACGAGAGTCAAATACACGAGAAAAGGCTTGTCTTTTGTAGCTATCCATTCCTTTTTTCTTTTTCTCATCTACTTTGATATTTTTTTTATCAGCAGAGGCAGCAGGGACAGCTTTTGGCGGGGACTTTGGTGGAATAACTACAGCACTTCTATCAAGAGCAGGCTTATTCGGTGTGTAAGGTCTTGGAGCAGGCTTAGTATTTGGATTGTATATGGAAGGTTTTGTTACCCTTTCTGGACGAGCATACTTATCTTTAGGCAAAATACGACGCTCTTCAATTGGTTTGGCAATCTCTCTTCTTCGAATTTCAGCATCTGATATCTTAGTCTCTTTTATTAAATCGGCTTTTGCTGAAAAAGCGGTAGGCTCGGGAGCTTTAACTTTTATAGGCATAGGTGGTTCTTCAACAGGAGCTTTAACCTCTTCTTTGATAGTAAGGGCAGGGATACTTTCCTCCACAGAAAGTACTTTAATCTCTTCTTCAGTAATCGATGGTTCTTCAACCACAGCACTATCTTCCACAAGCTCTGAGATCATAAGCTCTTCAGCAGGAAGAGCTTCGGGCGTAGGAAGCATCGTAGGGCCAGATTTAGCCTTACGCTGAACTTTTTTTGCAGCGTCATCACTGTCTTTTACCTCGACTTCTTTTGCAATAGGAGGTACCTTCTCAGGTTCACTTTCCTGTGATTTCAAAGGGTTAAGACCTTTCTGCTTTAAGACGGCAGCTAGTTGAGAGTTTTTGACTTTTAAGTTAAAGTTCTTTGCCAATTATTATGTTCCTTGCGTTTTTTTTATTACCGAATTTCTTACTTCTTCAAGTATGTTATCGGCCATCTCTAAACTTATATCAGATATAGTAGATAAATCTAAAGGTTTTGTCTCTAAAAGTTTTCTTGCAGTATTAAATCCAGAACTTAGAACGTTTTCTAAAATTAATGAATTAATATTTGGCAATGATGTGATTTTCTCATCAAGAATTGGATTGTCCAATAATGATAATTGCTTTCTTTCAAGAATCATTTGTTTTTGATACTCAGATTTCTTATGGAAATCAATCTTCATTCCAACAAGTTCAGCAGTTAGTCTTGCATTACTACCATGTTTTCCAAGAACAATAGGATAATCTTCATCTTTTACGATCAATTGAACCCTGTTTTCCTCTTCAAAAAACTCTGCATGTTTAATCTCACAAGGGGATAGTGCATTTTTTAGTAAAATAAATGGATCTTCAGAGTAAGGGAGGATATCAATTTTTTCTCCACCTGTTTCACGTATAATATTTTTAACACGCGCTCCTCTCATACCAACACAAGCACCTACTGGATCTACCTTGTCATTGTTTGAAATCACAGCCATCTTCGTTCTATAACCTGCATCTCTTACAATCTTTTTAATTTCAATCACACCATCGTTAATCTCTGGTACCTCTGAAACAAATAGTGCTGCAACAAAATCAGGATGAGATCTAGATAATACAATTTCTGCCCCGCCATTTTCTGTCTCTTGTACATCATACAATAGAACTAAAATACGATCTTCAATGTGATATTTTTCACTTTTTGGATAGAATCTTCCAGGTAAAATAGCTTCAATCTTACCAAGATCAACAATTAATGTGTGACCTTTAGTAACGCGTCTGACAGTTCCTGTGATCAGCTCACCAATTCTGTGTCTATACTCTTCGTAAATCACCTCTTTTTCAGCGCCACGAATTTTTTGAGAAATCATTTGACGTGCCACATTTGCTGCAATTCTGCCATAAGATTGAGGGTCAATTTCTATTTCAAGCCATTGGCCTTCTTCGCAATCAGGATCAATTTCTCTTGCCTCTTCTAAAGAGATCTCTTCGGCAGGATACTCCACCTTTGTTACGATTTCTTTTTCTGTCATTGCAAGGATATCACCAGTCTTTTTGTTTACAGAGACAGTAATATTTGTCATGCCGCGACCGCCTTTTTTTGCAGCAGTAATAAGGGCTTCTTCAATTGCACTTACCATTACATCTCTAGTAATGCCTTTTTCTCTTTCTAGATATTCAAACATTGCGATTAGATCTTTATTCATTTTTTCCTCTTGTCCCCATCAATTGTTATGCCCTGCCAGAATTATCCGACAAGGCACAAATTATTCACTAAAGCATTTAATTAGTTTTTATCATCATCATCTGATCCACCGATGATAATATCATCAGCATCATGTCTATTTGTCTTCACTAAATGCTCTTTGATAGATAAAGAGATTCTTTTGTGCTCTCTGTCTATTTTAAGAACTTTTGCATTTACTTTGCTGTTTACTGATACAATATCTTCTACTTTTGCAAAAGACTTATCAGAAAGCTCAGTTACATGAACTAAACCTTCAATACCATTGTCAAGCTCGATAAAAGCTCCAAATGCTGTAATTTTTGTTACAATACCTGAAACTGTGTCGCCAAGTTTGATTGTTTTTTCAATATCATCCCATGGATTTGAAGTTAATTGCTTCACACCTAATGTGATTTTTTTACTCTCTTTATCCACTGATAAAATAACAGCATCTACCATATCGCCTTTTTTTAGCACTTCTGAAGGATGAGAAACTTTTTTAATCCAGCTTAGATCTGAAATATGAATAAGTCCATCAACACCTGGCTCAAGTTCAACAAATGCACCATAGTTAGTTAAGTTTCTGATTTCAACAGTTACTTGCTTTCCAACAGGGTATCTATCTTCCACATCTTCCCAAGGATTTTGCTCAAGCTGTTTTAGACCAAGAGAAATCTTCCCTTCTTCTTTTAGAATAGATAGAACAATTGCCTCTACTTCATCACCTTTGCTCACAATTTGTGATGGATCCGTAACATTTTTTACCCAAGACATTTCTGAAACGTGAATAAGTCCTTCAATACCATCTTCAATTTCGATAAATGCACCATAGGCTACAAGATTTACAATCGTTCCTTTTACATGCGTTCCAGGAGGAAATCTTTGTTCAATTGCATCCCAAGGATTTTGATCTTTTTGTTTTAGACCAAGAGCTACACGCCCTTTTTCTTCGTCAATACTTAAGATAATTACTTGAAGCTTATCACCAATTGCTACAAGTTCAGAAGGGTGCTTAATACGCTTCCATGTCATGTCTGTGATATGTAAAAGACCATCAATTCCATTTAGATCTAAAAACACTCCAAAGTCTGTGATATTTTTTACAACACCTGTGCATAAATCGCCAACATGGATATGCTCTAAAAGCTCTGTTTTTTTACATAGTCTTTCATCTTCTAAAATCTCTCTTCTAGAAACAACAATATTTTTTCTTTCAAGATTAATTTTTAAAATTTTCAACTCGTATGATTTACCCACATAGTCATCTAAAGATTTGATACGTTTATTGTCAATTTGTGATCCAGGTAAGAAAGCGTCCATTCCACCAATATCTACAATAAGTCCGCCTTTAACTTTCTTGGTGATCAATCCTTCAATAATTGAACCTTCCACAAAATTTGTTTGGATGTAATCCCAACGACGAAGTTTTCTTGCCTTCTCTCTTGAAAGGATGATTTGACCGTTTGTGCTTTCTGTAGAGTCTAAAAGAACTTCTACTTGTTTTCCAAGTTCAATCTCAGCTAAAGATCCAAATTCAGAGATAGGGATTAAACCTTCAGATTTCAAACCAACGTCTACAACAACAAATCCTTTTGAGATCTCTACGATTTCGCCCACTAAGAGCTGTCCTGGGTTTAGTCTTGTTACAGAACCAGCTTCGATAGATGACTCTTTACTTATAAGAAGATTTTTGAATTCTTCCATTTCGTTTGTTGAGTAGTGTTCCTTTATGATGATTTTGCTTTCATCTTCTAACCACTCGGTTGCTTGTTGTTTTGACATGTTAATTGTTTCTCCTAGTTTTTTGCTTTGCGGATAGGATAACAGCTATCTTTAATTAAAACAAGAGGAGTTTTTTTAAGGTAAAAGATTTAATTGAAAAAGATAAGTTTCTATAGTAAAATCCATATCATGGTTAAAACGTTAGTCTTGAAGTTCGGTGGCGCCTCTTTAAAAGATATTAGTCATTTTGAAAATGTAGCACAAATTATTGAATCTGTTTCAAAAAATTATGACCACGTTTGTGTGGTTGTAAGCGCTATGGAAGGGATGACCGACTATTTAGATTATTTGGCAAATCAAGTAGATACCGATGGATCTAAGCGTGAGAAGGATATGCTTTTATCTGTAGGGGAAAGAATGAGTATGGCATTACTTGCCATGATTCTTTTAAAAAGGGGAATTTCTGCCGTCAGCTTAACAGGAAGTCAGGTAGGGATTATTACAACCACAGAGCATAGCAATGCCCAAATCATTGATGTAAAGTCAGAAAAGCTTGAATCACTTTTTAAAGAAGGGAAAATCCCGATCATAGCAGGCTTTCAAGGGGTGAGTGTGGATAAAGAGATCACAACGCTTGGAAGAGGGGGATCAGATACAACTGCAGTAGCTATTGCCATTGCCATCGGTGCAGAAAAGGTGGTTTTTTATAAAGATGTAGAGGGTATTTATTCTAAAAATCCAAAAACAAACATGGATGCAAAGGTATTAACAGTTTTATCTCATAAAGAGGCCCTTGAAGTGGTAGGTGAGGGTAAATCGGCTGTTTTACACCCTAGATGTGTAGAAATGGCCTATAAAAATGGATTAAGCCTGCAAGTTAGATCTTTTGATGTGAAATTAAAAGATAAAATAGGTAGTATCATAATTTCTTCTGACATGGATAGAAAGAGTAAAGAAAGGGTGTTTGAGTATATGAGATAGGCAGGGGTTAGTATGACAAAAGATATGTTTACAATTTCTGAGGCCGTGGATGCAAGGGTAAATCAAAAAGAATTGATTGCAAAATCTATTGCCGATTCCCTTCTTTTGGAAGAAAATATTACTGAAAGTGGTGATTTAGACCGGTTACTACCTCTTACTTCCTTTTATAGGGAAGAGGGGGGGGTATTTATCATCCAAACCATCTCCTCGTTTAAAACCTCTTCTGCAAAGTTTATTCATGAGTTTATTCATCTAGAAATAGAAACAAATTCAAATTTAGAGGTAGAGAGCTTTTGCGCTTTG
>CAMCSI010000047.1 GCA_945877885.1 Chlamydia trachomatis | reverse complement strand
AATACCCGACTCAAATGCAGTATTCCCCCCCCCCCAAGTAGCACTTCCATCAATAGGTGGGAAAAACCTCTCCACTTTTGTTGCAAGAGATGCTAGATGAAGGGTGACTAAAGAAGTAGCTCTCCCCTGTATCCCAAGATCTGGACTTTCCTTTTCAGTAAGTTTTGGAGGATGATCTTCAAGGTATTCTCGAATCAGACGGCTCATAAAAGGATCGATCGAATAAACTCTTTCATACCCAGCCACTTCCATTTGATAAGTCGATGGATCCCTTCTATTAATTTCCGCCATAATGAGCCTTCCTATTAAACAGCCATGCCCTCATGACCTCGTTTAAGATCTGCAGCTTTTCTTTCTACTCGTTTTACAGAATCTTCACCCTTCTTTTCACCTAGGCGATGTTTAAATAGTAAGAAAAATTGCTCATCAACACGTTGTTGTATTTTTTCTTCACCTTGAATAGCAAACTCTTTTTCTGCAATTCTCCTCAAAGCTCGGGCGATAAATTTTTCATAATCTTCTTGAGCCTCTTGTTTCTTACGTTCATCAGCTAATCGTTTCACTTTTATAGAAACAGCTGCTAAACTTACGACAGGGATTAAAGCAAGCACCCCGCCAACCACACCTGCTGCTATTTTAAGTCCTAAAGATGGAGCAAGCACGGCAGATACGACAGCTGCTGTAAGAGCTAGCACAATCATTAATACTTTTATGACAATATCTTTGTTTGTAAGCTTTACCGCCTTTTTAAGCATCTCTATGATAGATTTTATATCTACCACACCCGTTATAAGACTTACCGCAAGTCCTACGATTAAAAATGCAAGTGGCGCAATACCTGAGGTTAACACTGCCCCTAAGACAGTCAATAGAAGGGTCACCGAATTAAGAACTAAGCGAGTGATGTTCATCTTTACAGATTCATTTAAACCCTTTGAAATCTCCCCAAATTCCTTTTCAGTGATCTCTTCACCCTCTTTTAGCTTTTTATAAACAACTGGCAATGCAAGTTCTATCGCACCCGGATTTTGATTAAAAAGATCCATTAACCCATTTTTTCCGTGATCTTTAATGGCTTTTTGTATAAGTAGTTCTTTATTAAGTTCAATACACCTTGGAATAATCAAAGCAGATAAAAATATCCCCCCTAACGGTCCTGATGCTGCTTTTAATGCTGCAAGGCCATGTGTAATTGCCGCAGAGGTATTGCTAATTGCCCCTAATGAAAACCCTGCTTGAAGAGTTGATGTAACACCTCCCATTAGACCAATAATACCACGAGAAGCTTTCATGGCGTGAACACCTCTTGCTGTATGTGTACTTGATTTTATAGCTTCTTCAATCTCATCTGAAGTCGTTGCTGTCGACTGAAGAATCTGGATTGCTCCAGTTAATCCCATACCTGATTGAAATGCAGTATTTCCACCGATCACAGGATTTCCATCAGGGGTAGTAGTAGGTCCACCTACCTGGGGGAAGAATTGCTCTATTTTTGCTCCCAAAGATCTTAAATCATCTACCCCATCTGCAATCATTCGACCCTGTTGCCCAAGATCTGGTGTTGCTTTTTCTAAAGGCTTTGGTGGATGATCTTCCAAATATTCTCTAATCATACGACACATAAATGGAGAGAGTTTATGAGAATTTTCTGCATTAGCTCTATCCTCTACAGCCTTAATACGATTAGCTGCAGGTACTTGATCGTTTTGATCGTGTTCATCTATCCTATCCATAACTCACCTATGTTATTGATGCTATTCTCCTAATTATGCTTTAACTATACACTATAATATATATTTTTTCAATATATGTTTTAAATTATTAATTATTAGTGAGTTATGTTAATAGTTGATTTTCTTCTTTTTATGGGAAAGATATAGTCATTTGACTTAGATTTAATAGGCTTTTCTAAGGGATCGCTTCAGATTTTTGAGATTGCAAGCCCCGCCGAAGCAGGCCCTTGTTCTTCAACAAGGCCGATACAGTCGGGCAAAAAGATGAAGATAAGCCCGACGAAAAACCTATTAAATCTAAGTCAAATGACTATATAACCTATTTTCAAAGTCTTTCCTTCGTTCATAGGCAAGCTATGACTCTTTCACCTTCATTGCAATCATGGAGGGGCGGCTGGGATTCACAATATGTCTTTTAATTCCTTGCTTATCGATTTAAGTTTACCTTCGGTTTCTTCTAAATAGTTAAATGCTTTTTCACCACTTTCACGAGCAACCCATTCACGTAATCTATTGAGCTCTTTAAGATCTGCATCCATAGCCTCTTGTTTCTTACGTGCCTTTTTATCCTCCTCCAATCGTTTCACTTTCATAGAAACAGCTACTAAACTCACCACAGGGATTAATGCCATCACTCCGGAGGCCACACCTGCAGCTATTTGAAGACCTACTGATGGAGCAAGTACGACAGATACAACAGCTGCTGTAAGAGCTAGCACAATCGTTAATACTTTTATGACAATATCTTTGTTTGTAAGATTTACCGCCTTTTTAAGCATTTCTATGATAGATTTTACATCTATTGCACCAAACATGAGGTTTACCACAAGAGTTGCAATCAAAATAGCAAGTGGGGCAACACCTGTTGTTAGGACAGCTCCTAAAACAGATAAAAGAAGAGCTACTGAACTAACAATCACTCGAATTAAATTCATCTTTATCGATTCATTTAATCCTTTTGAAATTTCATATAGTTCTTTAACAGTGATCTTTTTACCATCTTTTAGTTTTTTATAAACATCTGGCAATGCAAGCTCGATAGCCCCTGGATTAGTTTTATAAAGCAGCTTGAATCCATCTAAACTCTTATCTTTAATAGTTTTTTGTATAAGAATTGCTTTGTTTATTTCAATACATCTTGGAACAACTAGAGCAGATAAAAATATACTTCCCAAAGGTCCTGATATTGATTTTAATGTCGCAAGTCCGTTTGTAATAGCAGAAGATGTATTGCTTATTGCACCTAATGAAAACCCTGCTTTAAGCGTGGATGTGATTCCATTTAATACACCAATTATTCCACGAGAGGCTTTCATCACATGAACACCTCGAGCTGTATGTTTCTCTGATTTTTTAGCAAGCTCGATCTCATCGGAAGCATTAGCTCCCCCAAGAAGAATGTTGATTGCTCCATATAGTCTCATGCCTGATTGAAATGAAGTGTTTCCCCCAAAAGTAGCACCTCCATTTTCAGAAGGGAATAAGCCCTCGATAGAGGTTGCAATAGATCTAAAGTCATCTCCTGCATCAGCAATAAGTCGTCCTTGTTCCCCAAGATCTGCCTTTTCTACAGTCTTTGGCAAGTTAGAGGTAAAAAAATCTTTACTCACTTTCGAAATTGAGGGATCAACCGAATAGGTTCTACCTTTTTTAGGCACAGAATTTTCAAGTGGTTTTTCAAAAGAGCTAAACCTTATATTTACTTTATCCATAACAAACCAACTTTGAATAGTATTTTCTACTTAATTATACAATAATAAAGTATTTTTTTCAATATAAGTTTCAAATTATTGCTTATTATAGCTTTACATAAGTAATTGGAATAAAGCCATTTATGATTAAACTTTTCTATAAAAAATAAGTTTATATTAGGCCTTTTCAAAAATGCAGACCCCTACTGGAATTTAATCACCTGTGCTTTGGTTTTGTGGGGGAAAGTGCTTAAAAAATTCCAAAATATTTTTTTGCATATCCTTCCTGCAGACGCTTAATATCCCAAGATGACTACATTTATGTGCTACTTGCCTTATATTAAGTAGTTTAGGTTGGTTTTTCAGTTTAGGAAATGCATCTGACTCTTTAATTAAGTCATCATTGGAAGCAAGTACATCAATTATCAATCTTTCCGCAACATGATTAAGAGGTTTATTTTCAGAATCGATTAACCTTTTTGTGATGTCCCCACCAACCTTAAACAAATCTATAAGACTTTCGTGCAATATTTTTTTTGTAAGAGATGGAACTTTTTCATTCATAAAAGAACAAAATTTTGAAGTAAAGGCAGGAGCCATTGCGTAGATAAAAACAGCAGTATTTGGATGATCTTTTCTTAAAGCATTTTCAATTGCATGTGTCATAAATCCCCCAAGAGATACCCCAGCGAGCACTACCGGCTTTCCTGGATTTTTTAAACAATACTCATGTACCTGTTTATAAAGAGCATTAAAGGTCTCTGTTATATCTTGATTACCATTATTTTTATTTTGGCAGACGCACACATTAATATTACGGTTTTGATTTTGAAGCTCTCTTTTAGCCATTTGCCCCCAAATACCTGGATCCCCAAGTCCTGGAATAAAAAACACCTGATGGTTATCTGATTTATCAAAAGATTCTTGATTGTAAGTATTTTTGGCATCTTTTGCTCTAAAAAGATCTTTAATCACTTCAATGATCATTTCAAAGATAAATTTGATATCTTCAAAGATTGCTAAAAAGCCTTCTAAATGAATGATGTGTCGCGGTCTTTGATCGATGTAAGTATCTAAATCATGATTTTCTACTTGAGTAACCCCTGTTTGTGGAGCATAACCACTTAGTGGGATATGATTATAAGCTGCTGTTGACATAAGTTACTCCTATTGTTTTATTTAAAACCTTCTATTTCACAGTAATTATTAATTTTTATTAATTATAAATATTTAATTATGAGTTAATTATAAATATAAAAAATTATTTTATCAATATAAATTTTAAATTATTAATTATCAGTAGGTTATGTTAATAGTTGATTTTCTTCTTTTTACGGGAAGGATATAACCTCTTTTCAAACTCTTTCCTTCGCTCGTAGGCAAGCTTTGCCTCTTTAACCTCTTTTGCCTTCATTGCAATCATAGAAGCGGCTGGAATTGCGGCTAAAAAGACCCCGGAGGCCACACCTGCGGCCATAATAGCTCCACAAGGGACAAATGCAGCCGATATCACAATAGCGGCTACGGCAATTACCATGGTGATTGTTTGTAAAACAGCATCTTTGGTAGTTAACTTGATCGATTTTTTTAATTTATCTATAAGAGCTATAATATCAAAACCGCCAACAATGACAGATATCACAAAACTGGTAATTAAAATAGCAAGTGGAGCAATACCAGATGTAAAAATAGCTCCTAACACCCCAAGAACAATAGCCAAAATACCAATAGCGGCACTAGCTATGTTAATAATAATAGCCTTATTCAAATCCTTTAAGGCCGTATCTACCATCTTAGCGGTGATTTCATCCCCACTCTTGAGCTTTTTAAACAGCTCCGGTAAGGCCACCTCTAATGCTGCCGGCTCATCCTTAAAAAGCTTTTCTAGACCCTTTACCCCACTTTTTTTTAATACATCTTTCACGAAAATGGATCTGTTGGCCACAATACATTTTGGAATAGCAAGAAGAGAAAAAAATCCAATGGCAATAGGCCCTCCTATGGATTTTAAGGTAGATAAGCCATTAGTCACCACCGAGGTCGTAGTATTTACAGCTGCTAATGAAAATCCAGCAGTAATGGCTTTTGTTGCCCCTAAAGAAATGTCTAGAATATTTCGAGTAGCATCTAATCCATGTACAGCTTTTGAAAGTTCTGTATTGGCTAAGGTTGCATCAGAAATCGAATCGGCAATGTTAAACCCAGCATTTACCATTCCACTACAACCAGCAAAAGTCATCGCTTCTTGAAAAGGGGTGGTACCAGTCAAATCTGGCTTGAGCGAGGCAAATATTTCACATTGTTTTATGATAGGAATTGTATCAACAACAAGGGAAGTAGCCGCCCTTCCTATTAAACCCTTATCAGGAATTTTCTCAGCAGGCTCATAGTTTACTGGCCGATTTGATGGCCCTACAGAATTCATGGGTAACTCAATAAGGTTATAATTATGAGTTAATTATAACAAATATAAACATTAGCTGGGTAAATATTTATTAAATGCTGATTATCAACAACTTAAGTTTTAATAGCTTTGTGAGCTGCCGCAGCCGCAGGAAGACTTGGCATTTGGATTAGAAATCTTAAAGCCCGCTGAATTTAAACCATCCATATAGTCGATCTCAGAGCCTATAAGCCTTGATAAAGAAGCCCTGTCCACCAAAACATCCACCCCAAAATGGTGAAAAACTTCCTGATGAGAACCTTTTTTATCAGTAAAATCTAAAAAGTACTCATAGCCGCTGCATCCACCTAATTTATCACCAAATCTAAGAAATGAACCCTCTTTTCCCTCAGCTTCACAAATGGCTAGAAATTTCTTAGCAGCTCTTTCAGTAAGTGTGATGGTAGAGCCATCTATCTCTTGATCTAATACAGCGTTTAAGGCTTCTAATAACTCACCTATCTCTTTTTCTTCCTTGTCATGTAAATACATGCTTGCTTCAAGCGTCTCATGCGTAGAGGCCCCGCAACCGACACAATTAAGACCCTCTTCGGTCAATAAATTTGCTATCTTTTGAGCATGCATAGGAAATGTCTCAAAAATTTCACCAATTGTCATTTCTCTCTCTATTTTCATACTATAACCACCTTAAAATGAAATTTTTACGCATCCGCCTTTAATTTTACACTGACAAGCAAGACGCTCATTACAAGCATCCCCTATAAAATCTTCCTCTTCTTCAGTAAATGGACTTAAATTTTCCATTCCCTCTTCAACTTCAATAACACAAGTCCCACAAATACCCTCTTCACAAGCAAAAGGAACGCCATTTTCCTCACAAGCATCCTTAATCGAGGTGCCATCTTCAATCTCGACCTCATCACCATCATTTAAAATTAATTTAGCCATGACCTTCCCCTTCAAAACAATTTATTGCAACTATTTAAGCATTAAATGGGGTATTTCTCAAGCAAAAAGTCCTTCCTTACCGAAATGCCTCTCATTTTAAACGGGGAGTGATAAAATTATTTTTTATACCCTATTCTTACATGTTACTTTATGTTACTGATTGCTTAATTATAGGCTGCGAAGAAACCTTGTCCGGTGAGTCTTGGTGATTAAAATTTTTAACAAACGCCTCTTCTGTAAAACGTACATTTTTTACTTTTCGCAAACATTTCGCCCCACCTTGCTTAATAGCCCCACCAAAGGCAGGTGCTGCATCACTTTCCCCCGCCAAAGCTCCAGATTCAAACAATGAACCTATACACTCAACAGTGGATGTTTGAAAGCTGCGTTTACTTTTTCCCAATTGCTCTTGAATTTCTGAAAGCTGATTTTTTACCTCTAGATCTTCCACATTATTCTTAATACCATTAAAAATATCATCCACTTTTCTAGATAGCAATTCAAATAATCTCTCCCTGGATTCTTCAACAGACCTCATGGATTGATAAGAGAGTAAAACATTACCATTTCTTTCATTTTTCACATGGTTCTTATAATCGCTTGTAAATTTACCCCAAACTAATCTGATAGAATTTAGCTCCCCCCCAATTTTATTTAAAACCTCTTTAAAAGTCTGAGTAAAAGAACCTTTATCAGATAAAGATTCTACGATTTTCTTAGCGCTATTACATTGAGCCTGACATATACCACCCTAAATGGTATAAGTTTCAGTAAATTTACCATTAACTGATTCAACATCAACCTGTTGAGATTGTTTAAGGCTTTGACATATATCCATATTTTACCTCTGCTTAACTTGTTTTATATAATTATAACATAATTTGAATAGAAATTAAAATAATTAATATTCTTTTATGGAATTTTTTAAAAGTCTTACTTTTTCATACTACAGGGTAAGCAATTATAGAAGGTGCTAACCATGGAAGGAGTATTTCTCAGACAAAAAGCCCTTTCTAGCCGAAATACCCCTCTTTTTATGCATTAATGAGACGTCTACTTCCTAACCTTCTTTTGATCTGGCGACGGATCATCGTTTTGAATCTGTGGTCCAGCTGCTGCAACTCTAATCTCTGGATCATCACGAAGCTCAGCACTAACATACCTAAGTGCTTTGCCATTTTGCGCAACCGCTGCAAGAATAAACTCTCTGTCATTCTTAAGACGCTTACTAGCATACCTAAGTGCAAGGCCATTTTGTGCAACTGCTGCAAGCACCACCTCTTTATCATCCCTACGGTCATCACTAGCATAGTAAAGTGCGTCACCATCTTGCGCAACTGCTGCAAGGACCACCCCTCTATTATTACTAAGATCTTCATTAACAAACTTAAGTGCACGGCCATTTTGCGCTACTACTTCAAGAATAAACTCTCTGTCAGCCCAAAGCTCAGCACTGGCATACGTAAGTGCTGAGCCATTTTGCGCAACAGCCTCATGAATAAACTTTCTGTTACTCTTAAGATCTTGACTAGCAAACATAAGTGCATATCCATTTTGAGCAACCGCTGCTAAAACCACCTCTTTGTTTTTCTGAAGCCCAGGACTTGCAAACCCAAGTGCATAGCCATGTTGCGCTACCGCTGCAAGCATCACCTCTTTGTCTTTCTTAAGCTCAGCACTTGCAAACTCAAGTGCAAGGCCATTTTGCGCAACCGCTGCAAGGACCACCCCTTTGTCTTTCTTAAGCTCAGCACTTGCATACTGAAGTGCCAAGCCATTTTGGGCTACTACTTCAAGAATAAACTCTCTGTCACCCCGAAGCTCAGCACTTGCATTCCTAAGTTCCTGCCAATTTCGCGCTACTGCCTGACGCTCAGCACTTGCATACTGAAGTGCGTTGCCATCTTTCGCTACTTCTGCAAGCACTTGTTGCTTTTGTCGAGCGAGGATAGTTTCATGACTAGTTGTAACATCTAGTGGATAAAACTCAAGGACACAATCTGATACAAGATTTCTGTGAACGGATAAATAAGCAGCGGCATCTTTCACGTTTTGAAAAATGGCTCTGTATGCAGGTTGCGTATGT
>CAMCSI010000046.1 GCA_945877885.1 Chlamydia trachomatis | reverse complement strand
TACAAACTCATCGGCCCCACCATTACGTACAAAAGGAAGACCATGCAATCCGTAACCTTTTGCATTATCGGTACAATCTGCAACTTCTTCTCCAAACGGTATCCACCGCTTACCAAAAACCTCAATCATGTGTGTCTTTTTATTTTGGTAATAGTTTTCCACACCTTCTTTATAAATGGCAATTTTTTCGCCTAATTTAAATGTTCCAAGGGGTGTTAAACAGCCAGATGGGGAATATTCATCTTTTCTACCAACACCGATTGGATAAGATCGAATTAGCACCTGCTTGCCCGTTTCTTTATCAAGGTAAGAAAAATCAAGAGTACACTTAGACAAATCAGCAAGTAAATGAAATTCTATATCTTTTTCTGGATCGATCACATTAAATGTGGCACCTGATGAGACGTTTTGAGAGACGTAATCTTCTTTGCTATTTAGGCTTCTTGCAATAAAGTGTCTTGAAGTTTGATAGTAACTTGCATAATCTGCAATCCAAGCAGGTCTTCCCTTAAGCCATGGAACTCTACTTGAATAAGTGATGGTTTTAATAAATGGAAATTTATCCACCCCTTTAGAAAAAAATCGTCTAATTTGATTTACTTCAGCGGTGTCTTGGTCGTTTTCAGCTTTTTTTACCACAGCAACCTGCTTTTTTACTACAGGTGGGGTCGCTACAACCTCAGTTGCTTTTTCCTTTTTCTCTTTAGTAAAATAAGCAAATGACCCTGCTAATAAAACCGTTAACGAAAGATATAAGATCATCCTTTTTGAGAACACGAAAAAAAACCTCTTTTTAAATCAATATTATTACAAGTGCGATTGATTGTAAACCGAAATTCTAAGCCCTAACCAAGTTAGTGAAGCTCCTTAAGCTTCTCTTCTATCATTGGAAATAGAAATTTAGGCAAATCTAAAAGTGGTTGACATATGAGCATTATTTCTTCATCAGTAAATTTTTTCTTATTCATCATATTACGAACTATATCAATAGCTTTTTCTAAAGTCTCATTAACTTCCCTGGGAAAAATACTTTTATCAATTTTATTAAATACATTTATAAAAACCTGAATAATGTCTAATTGAGTTGGGGCAATCCTACACAAACGGAAACCTATAGAATGTACTAAAATATCTGAAAACTTTTCTAAAAAAATTGGAATCTTAAATATTTCAACTATTTTTGCTTCATATATATCATTTTGATCTTTGAACCCTGGAATATTTTTTATAGCTGACAATCTTAAAGCCTCTTCAACCATATTTTTTTCAAGAGAATGTGTTTTATTCACAATAGATCGATGAAACTTCTCTAATTGAGATTGATCTTCAGCTGGGTGAATTACACTCACTTTTTTAAGTGCACATATTGCCTCTGCAACATCTTTAGGAGATTTACCACTTTGACGATTCCATACCTTCATGAGATCATTAACAAGTGGGTAAGGCTCACTTTTTTGAAGCATTGAATTATAAAGATCACCTTTCCAATCCATTTGTTCATATAGGATCATTTTATCCATTACTAACAGTGCCTCATTCCAGGATTGATCTCCAGTGATTAAGGTTGGACCTTCTGATACGGTAAAAAAATCTCTCATGAGAGAATTAGGCATTGGAAATACATTGATAATTCTAAGGGTTTTTCCGCTGCCATCTTCAGAAATATCTTCTGAATGTGCCCCCTCAGGAGTAATAACTTCAACTTTTCCGATACCTGCAGCTTTTAACTCATACGTTGAATAAGTGCATTTTTTATAGTACTCTGCGTACTGTTTATTCTTTAATCGCCAAGGGATCACTACATCTATGTTATTTTCATGCCCTGTTTTCTCTGATAAAACTATAGTGGAAATAAATCTTTCCATATTACATTTTTTGTGCGCGTAACCGAAGAAAAGGTTTGTAGAGGTTAAATATTCTTCTCCGCTTTTAACCCCAAGGATTGGATCAAATGTTTTAGCGTAACTCTCTTTAAGCAAATCTAATTTTTCAGCCTTTTGTTCTTTTGAGAGTGGTTCTATCAATCCATTTTCTATAAATATACCGAGTTCCCCAGGTCCAATTCCGGCCTTAACACGTAAATCATGTATTTTTTTATATAATTCATCAAATTGAATCTGCTCTTCACCCTCCTCTGCCTTTAGTGAATATACCTCTCCAAATGGACTCATTCCGACAAAAAAGTTACTAAATGGATTAGACGATGTTCTATTTCCACCGTACTCATAAATAAGTTCTGAAGGCACCCCCTTAAGGGTTGGAAAATGTTCAAGATAGTCGCTTTTAATCGGCGCTGTAGGTCCAATGATAATGCAATCAGGTTTTAAGTTATCTTTTTCAACATCCTCAGTTGTCACCACCTCAACATCCTCCATTTTTGACATCATTTTTAATTGCTCTTTTACCTCAGATGATGGCCGTACCCCACCCGGAAGTATGGCTATAGAAATATTAAAGCCTTTATCTTTAAGCGCCCGACACGCCTTATAATCAAATAAAATATCCCCAAAGCCTGCCAAGGGTGTTAATAAAATAGTTACATTCCTCCCAACCAGTGGATTACCATCTAGACAAGCTTCCTCCACCAAATGGCTTCGTACCAGTTTAAGGATAGCTGCTGCATATTCGGCCACAGTGTCACCGCGTGGATCAGCAAAAGACTCTTTCTCGAATCTACCACTATCTTTTGCAGCCCCTCCCCCTCCTCCAACACCTATATCACCACTATATTTAATTTTTTTCAAAAACTCTCCTTAATTTTTTTTCAATGATTGGTAATAATTTTGTGGATAATGTTGCAAGTTTTTTTTCAAGATGAATGTTTACCGATCTACCACGCCCCTTACTTTTATAAATCTTATAAACTAAATCAATCCCCTCTTTAATAGTTTTTAAAACGTCCTCAGTTAGCATACTTTTATCAATCACATTGAATTTTTTTCTAAAAGCATCAATAATTATCATATTATCATCTAAATTTCTTGCTGCCGGAAACTTAATAATAAACAATAAAAGCTTTGAAAACTCCTCGATCAACATAGGGGTATAAAAAATTTCTTTTATTTTTTCCTCTATTTTTTCACTGTGCTCTTTAAATTTAGGGATTATTCCCAAAGCCGAAAGTCTCAAAGCCTCTTGAACAATAGATTTTTCTAACTGATTTTCACGATTGATAATAGATTCGTGAAATTTCTCAAGTTGAGATTTTTCAGCTCTTGCACTAGATAAAACATCTGCTTTAAGATCTAAAATTGCATTTGCTGCCCCCTTGGAGCTGCTATCCTCCCTATCTTTCCACGCATTCATGAGATTTGACACAAGAGGATAAGGGGTGCTTTTTTTAACCATAGAGCGATAAAGATCAATTTTCCACTCCATTTCTTCGTATAAAATGATTTTATCAGGCATTAACATTGCCTCATTCCAAGATTGATCCCCAGTTATGAGCATAGGCGCTTCTGATACAGTTAGCAGATCTCTCATAAGAGAATTAGAAAATGGGAATAAATTGATAATTCTAAGAACTTTACCCATTCCATCTTCAGAAATATTTTCTTCAAAAATCCCATCGGAATTAACAATAATAACCCTACCTATCCCAGCATCTTTAAGCTCATCCCTATTAATGTGACATTTTTCATTAAATTCAGAGGCCTTTGTATCTTCTAATCTCCATGGAAGAATTATATCTATATTTTTTTTTGAATCTGCTAGTTGCTCTGAAAATGCTATGGTTGAAACAAATTTTCTCATACTCAATGCTCTATGTGCATAACCAAAAAAAAGGTTTGTAGAGTTTAAATAAGCCCCCGCGGACCTATCATTTAGAATTGGCTCAACTATTTTTGGGTTACTCTCTTTTAACAAGTCTAATTTTATACGCTTTTCTTCCTCGGTAAGTGGGGTGGTAAGGCCGTTTTCTGTAAATATTCCCAACTCACCTGGTCCAATCCCTGCGTTAATAGAAACATTATCTATATACTTATCTACATCAAATAATAAAAAGTCCCCTTCCCCCTCTGGCCATAAATCAGGATTGTTAAAAGGGTTAATATCTTCATCGATTGTTCTACTTCCACCATACTCATTAATGACACCCATTGGTACCGATACAGGGCTTGCTCTAAGCTTAATCATATCCTCTTCTTCAGGGGATGTGGGAGCAATAATAATGCAATCGGGTATAAAATCACCTGCTCCAGGCTCATCAGGTGTAACAATTTCTACATCAGACATATTTTTCATTTGCTGTAACTGTCTTTTTACTGCAGGTAAATCTACCCCGTCCACCTCTGATATGCTTATAGAAAGATTAAAACCTTGACTCTTAAGAGCTTGACATGATTTGTAGACAAATAAAATATCACCAAAACCAGCCAAAGGTGTTAATAGAAGGGTTACATTTCTTTTTAACAATGGATTAATATCTAGCTTTGCACTTTCCACTAAATGCCTTCTTACATTTTTAAATGTAGCAAGTGCATATTGCTTTACATTTTCACTTCCCGAGGAAGCTACATCAAAAAGAGCCTCTGGCATCCCGGGGGAAGTAGACTCCAGGGGATCATTATCTTTTTCAGCCCCACCACTTAGGCTAAAATCGCCACTGTACTTAATTATAAACATAATTATCTAATATCATTTACGCATAATATAATATATAGGAATTTTGTTGTAAAGTTGTTAATTATAATAAACAACTATCTATCGAGGGGGCCATAATCCAATCAAGACTAAGGACTTTTTCTTTATTATAAGGAAATGAGATGATAAAATCACTGTTCCAGAAAAATTCTTGACCAGCTAAGGGGATAATTTCCACTTCTAAAAGATCTTTGGAATGAATTTCCAACGTTTTTCCTTTTATAGCCACATTAATCTTAGTGGTTTTGGCATAAACCCTCTCAAGTCCGCCTGAATGATATATTCTATCCTCTATTTCGATGGATTCACCCCTAATGAAAAATATAAGACTTAAGGATTCATCCTTTTTATCCGACCAAATAAAAGACTCAATACCCAAAAGAGTTTCTGTAGCAGAAATTTTTGAGTGTACCCAGTGATCACCATAATAATCTTTAGATTTTACCCTATTCCACATAGAAATTGTATGATCGAAGACCACCCCTTCATCACATATTGAAGGAGCCACCCCATATAAATCACTTTTCCCAAGTGGTAGTACGTGAGGTCCAAAAGATGGGACGATCAAAATACCCTTATAGCTTATACTACCAATACCATCTTTTTTCTTCGTCGAAGAGGTGTATTTAAACCCCAAAGAGTTGGTGGTTATTAAACCATCTACTTTATTTTCTAAGACAGACCTCATTTTTAAGGGAATGTATTTAGATAAAGCAAGCTCAAGTAATCTGCAAGATAATTTAGTCTCTACATCTAAAGTTTGAAATAAGCCACCTTCAAAAGGATCTAATTTGGCTAAAAGAGAACTAGTTTTCTCACTTTGAGTTACCAGGTGATAAAGTGACATTAATATAAAGGAAAGGACTCTACAGCTATCCTTTTTATACTGCCCCTTCCCTATTAAAAATAAAACATCTAGCTCCCCATCGGTGTTCATTACTTGTAACAAAAGCTCGGCAATTATACACCCCTGCTCATAAATTTCAGCTTTTTTTGAAAAAATACCTGCAAATAGGGAAAGCACCCCGAGTAAAGTTATTTCAGAAAGTTCTGATAGATATTCTATCCTTGCAAAGGAGGTGAAAATCTTCTGATCCTTTATTTCTATTCCACATAAAACTTTTGCTAATAAAAGTTTTGCATAGACTAATCCATCTGAAAAATCTGTTAGATCAAAGGAATCTTCGTCTAATTTGGAAAAAATTTGCAAAAGCGGACCCTCATCCTTTAATGGGGCTAAAAAATGATACATGGAAAGTAGATACAGTTCATTTATTAGTTCATTTCGATTTACAATATTAGAAAGGGCAAGCATTGATTCTTTCATATCCTCTTCTATCAGAGTCTTTCCGTTTACATATAACATCAACAAAGCCTGCGTTGAACCAAGCATGCAAGTACTCATAATCACCCTTTATTAAAACATCAATCCTACATTATCAAATATAGTTCTTTTTAGAAACAGAGAAAGTAGTCTCACTTTTTTTTCGCCAAAATACAAACCCTATCTAGCATAAAATAAATAGACTTCTTTTGAAGTTCATTGCGTAAGGTGAGTGGAAAACGACAAAAAAAAAGAGTCTCTTAAAAAGAGACTCTTTTTAGTCTAATTTAACTTAAAGATTAAACCATAGAAGGTTCTTCAACTATTTGTCTCATCTTTTTACCAGCTGTAAATTTAACAGCTTGTCTTTCTGGGATAACAATAGCAATAGAGGCATTTTTTGGATTTCTACCAATTTTTTTCTTTCTTGTTACAACTTCAAACACACCAAAATCTCTAAACTCCAAACGATTCCCTGTTGATAGACAATCAGTGATTGAATCTAAAAATGCCTGCACTATAACTCTTACTTCATTTGGGTGATGGTTTGTCTGTGTTGCAATTTTTGTTATCAACTGTTTTTTTGTTTTAGTTGCCATACTTTATTTCTCCTTTTTTACTCGTTACTAACTTTTGTTAGATTAGATTTGTTACTTTCCAAAACTACTTTTAAACTTGAAAGCCCGCCAACTACACAATATGTCAAATTAGCAAACTCTCTAACAGTAGATCTTTTATCTCATTAGAAAGGTATAGAACTTTTTTTACAAGAAAAGAGTTAAAAAAATAATTAAAAATTGAAAAAAACAGGTTTTTTGGTCAAAAAATCGCAATTATTTAATGCGAACAACCAAAGTTTTCTTTTTTCCACTACTTAGCAGTAAAAGTTTTCCATCCAATAAATCATTTTCAGAAATAGAAAAACTTACATCTTCAACACGCACCTTGTTTAAATAGGCGCCATTATTTTGAATAAGCTTTCGTGCCTCTGCTTTTGAGGTGCTCATTCCCGCTTTGCACATAAGCTCTACATAAGTAGCTCCCACCACCTCATCTTTTTGAAGCGTTAACGAGGGAAGACTTGGTAAAGCCTCCATTAAAGCCTCTAAATTCACATCCGTTGACCCTATAGCCATTGCAGCTGTAGCAGCTTTTGCCTCTGCAAGACCCTCTTTTCCATGAATGAATTCGGTAATAATATCGGCAAGAATTTTTTGTAGATCATTAGGCTTCATTTCAAAAGCCCCATGGCTTCTTTCAATTTCTGTAATCTTCTCAAGTGGTAAAAAAGTCAATTTTTTTAGCATCGGCACCACATCTGGATCAGGAAATTTTAATAAAAGCTGATAGAATTGAAAGGGGGAGAGTTTTTCTTTAGAAAGCCAGATGGCACCCTCTTCACTTTTACCAAATTTTTTACCATCACTTCTTGTTAATAAGGGAAAAGAAAGTCCAAAAACACTTTTTCCTGACATTTTTCGTGTACACTCAATGCCAGCTGTAATATTTCCATATTGATCACTACCACCAATTTGGAGCTCTACATTATATTTATTGAACAGGTAATTAAAATCATATCCTTGAAGAATTTGATAGGTAAACTCAGTAAAGCTCATCCCCTCTTCTGAATTAAGCCTAGTTCTTACACTATCTTTTCCAAGCATTGGTCCTATTCTAAATTGCTTTCCAATATCTCGTAAAAAAGTGACTACATTCATCCCTGAATACCAATCAGAATTATTTACTATGATCGGGGTCGTTTTTGCATTTGAATAATCCAAGCAATGTTGGATGGTTTGTTTAAGATGAATAATATTTTCAGTTATCTCATCCTGAGATAATAAAGGACGCTCAACACTTTTCCCCGATGGATCCCCAATTGCAGCAGTTGTTCCGCCCATCACAATAACCGGTCTATGACCAAAATTTTGAAACATGCGTAACACAACTAAACCAACTAAATTTCCAAGATGAAGACTACTTGCGGTTGGATCTATACCCAAATAAAGCACTCGAGGTGTATTAAAGATTTGAGTTAACTCTTTTGAACTAACTTCTTCAATTAGCCCCCTTTCCTCTAAATAGGAAATTACATTTTCCACAAAACACCCTCTTTATCTTTCTTAAACTCTAATCTTTAGTAATGGATTCAGCCATTTTTTGTAATGCTGGACTCATTTTAGCAGCATTTTTATTAGAATCAAAGAGAGAAAATGATTTATTCTTTAAAACAACCCTGTTTGTTGCATGTTTTGAAATCCAGCTATGAATTTCATCACTTTTTTTCTCAAGCGCCTTCTCTGTGATTTTTTCTTCCATCAATCCCAAACGCTTTACCAGCTTAGTACGAGCTCTTTTTGTCTTATCAGTCTCTTCAGCTATTTTTTTCTTCATGTTACACCTTCCATTTCGGCTTCTAAAATACCATCTATAATAAATCAAGGGTAAAAAAAATGCAAGTAATTTCTATATAATCTCACCCTGCCTAAGGTAAGTAAGTTAACTTCATTTAACAAATAATTTTCTATATTGTTACCTGAGTAAAATCAGTAGATCTTTTTCGAATTTAAAGTGGTGAGTATATGATATTTAGCATCCCGGGTACAATAAGGATCGCCATCGTAAAATAATATCCTACAATTTCCGATGTTTCACAACCAACCGGACCACATTCTAAAGATTTTACCTTTGGAGAAAGAGATGTCAGGTTAAAATCGGAGTTTATACAGGTGCCCTTTTGTATGAAAGGAAGGGTAAGGCTAGTTATAGCTGGATTCTCAGACTGAAAAGGGGTGATTTGTGCACTCCCCTCATTTATCGCAGAAAGTGCAATTGCCGCTACAAAATTCTTTATATTCATAATTACCTTCTTATTGTTAAAGTATAATTATCGCCGATTGTAATTTGAAGTGCACGATTTGAATTAAAAAAAAGTAGG
>CAMCSI010000045.1 GCA_945877885.1 Chlamydia trachomatis | reverse complement strand
AAGCAAATGAAGCTCTTGGCTAAGGAAATGCCAAAGTTTCAAAAGAATTTTTCAGAGGGAAATGGGAAAAAAATAGATTTATTGAAAAAGAATCCAGATTTTAATCGTTTTTTTTCCTAATGTATGATACTATACCCGTCAAGATTTTTAAAAAAAGGAGTTTTTATTATGGCATTGAGTATGAGAATGCGTCAACAGGGGCGTAAAAATAATAGAATGTTTCGTTTTGTAGTAGCAAACGAAAGAGATAAAAGAGATGGAAAGTACATCGACTGTGTTGGATATTACAATCCACGTGCAGAAGATTGTATGGTTGTTGACAAGGAAAAAATTGCTGCATGGCTTGAAAAAGGTGTTCAACCAACAGATAAAATGCTTGCAGTGATCAAAAGAAAGTGTCCTGAAGTGCTGGTAAAGAAAGTAAAATAAGGTAAGAAAAAATTTTAACCTTATGAAAATCACAATATTATCCCTATTTCCGGAGTTTTTCAAAAGTATGCTTGAGACAAGCATGCTCAAAAGAGCGATTGATAATGGCGTGATTGAAGTGGAACTTGTGAATATTCGTGAGTTTGGCGAAGGAAAGCATAAAATTGTGGATGATCGGCCATTTGGTGGTGGTCCTGGGATGCTGATGAAGGTGGATCCAATTGTAAAAGCAATTGAATCTGTGCGAGGGGAGAATTCTTATGTGATTTATTTATCGCCAGGTGGGACATTGTTGAATGCAAAAAAATGTGAGATGATGGCAAAAACTCACTCTCATTTGATTCTACTTTGTGGCCATTATGAAGGGATAGATCAAAGGGTGATTGATTTAGAGGTGGATGAGGAGATAAGCATTGGCGATTATGTGCTTACCAGTGGAATGATTCCAGCGCTTGTACTTTTAGATGGGACGTTGAGATTTTTAGAAGGTGGGGTAGGAAATAGTGATTCGGTATATTTTGACACATTTCATATCGAAGAAGAATTAAAAGGGCCGCAGTATACAAGGCCTGCAGTATATAAAGAGTTAGAGGTTCCAAAAGTTCTACAATCTGGAAACCATCAGGAAATAGCCTTATGGAGAAAGAAAGCGGGGACGGAAAGAGCTTTAAAAAGAGAACATATAAAAACAAGGATGAAAGAATGCATTCATTAATTGAGAAAATAGAAAGAAAACACATGAAAAGTAAGGTTCCAGTTTTTGCTATTGGAGACCAGGTAAAAGTCTATACTAAAATTGTAGAAGGTGAAAAAGAAAGAGTTCAGGCTTATCAAGGAACTGTAGTTGCTCGTAAAGGAACAGGCTCATCAGAGACCTTTACTGTTAGCCGCGTTTCTTTTGGATATCCAAATGAAAAAGTATTTCAGTTGCATAGCCCGTTTATTACAAACATTGAAGTGATTGGTAAAGGTATTGTTCGTAGAGCAAAACTAAACTATCTTCGTGGAAAAGTTGGTAAGGCTACAAAAGTTGATATGCAAGTTGGGAGACATGTAGTTGCTGAAGAAGAAGACTCATAGTTTTTTGTGAATAGATTTTTTATATACAGATTAAAAGTGAATAATTATAGTTAACACATGTGTAGTCTCTCTCAAGATAAATTGTTTGTAATCTCTGCACCCTCTGCCGGTGGGAAGACAACAATTGTGAATAGACTTGTTTCCTTACTGGGTGGAAAGCTTGAAAGGGTAATTACTTGCACCACTCGTTCAAAAAGAGAAGGGGAGGTGCACGGGGTAGACTATAACTTTATCACAAAAGATGAGTATGATATCTATTTAAAAAACGGTTTATTTGCTGAAAATGCAGTTGTATATGGTAATTACTATGGCGTGTTAAAAAGCGATTTGGAAAAGCATGGCATTAAAGTTATCTCTTTAGATAGCAAAGGGGTCAAGAATTTTAAAAAGCAGGGGATTAAAGCAACTTATGTGCTCATCATCCCCCCATCTTTAGAGGTCTTGAAAGAGCGTTTGCTTAAAAGAGGTTCTGAAAATCCAGAGGATTTGCAAGTAAGATTACTTGCAGCTAGAAAAGAAATTGATGCGGCGGATAACTTTGACTATGTAGTGATTAACGATGATCTTGACAGAGCAGTTACAGAGTGTAAAAAAATTATTAATGGAGAAATGTAGAATGAAGAAACTTAAAAAACCACTGACTAATGAGCATCTATTAAAAGATCTTCCTAATAACTTTGCTCTTGCAGAAGCTGCCATTCAGATAGCTTATAAGAATCTTGCTATGGGGAAAGAATTTAATTTAGAAGATGTATTAAAAAGTGTTGTTCAGGGTCAAAGACCTGCTGTGAATGTAGATACTTCTGAAAAAAAACATGATTAATTAAAGGGTGTATTCAAAGTGAATGAAAGGGTATTGATTACAGCGGCGCTTTTATATGCCAATGGACGTGTACATTTTGGCCATTTAGCAGGCGCTTATCTTCCAGCCGATATTTATGCTAGGTATAAACGGATGACTGGTTCTGATGTTTTGTTTATATCAGGATCTGATGAGTATGGCATTGCAATCACTATGTCTGCCGAGCTTGAAAATAGATCGCCGAAAGAGCAGGTAGATTTTTATCATAAAGAGAATGAAGCGCTGTTTAAACGGATGAATATTTCATTTGATCATTATAGCCGGACTACAAATAAATCCCACAAACCAATTGTCCAAGATTTTTTCCTCCAGCTTTTAAATAAAAACTTTGTGGAGGAAAAGACCACAAAGAGGCTTTATTCAAAAACTGAGGGTAAGTTTTTAGCGGATAGATATGTATCGGGAGTATGCCCAAAGTGTGGTTTTGAGGAAGCAAGAGGGGATGAGTGTCCTAAATGTGGCGGTAATTTTGAGGCAGAGGATTTAAAAAATCCAGTGTCAAAGTTAACAAAAGCGCCACTAGAGCTAAAAGATACGGCGCACTTTTTTCTCAGATGCGACCTATTTAAAGGCCACCTTCTTGAATGGATAAGCAAAAAGAATTGGAAACCATCGGTGGTTAATTTTATTAAGCCTTATATTGAAGATTTAAAGCCAAGGGCTATTACTCGGGATATGACGTGGGGAGTGCCTCTTCCTTTAGACGGTAAAGATGATAAAGTTCTTTATGTTTGGTTTGATGCCCCTATTGGTTATTTAACGGCTGTAAAGGAATGGGGTGATCTTCATGGAAAGCCTGATGCTCTTAAAACCTATTTTGAAAATCCAGATACAAGGCTTGTTCAATTTATTGGGAAGGATAATATCGTTTTTCATAGCGTTATATTTCCAAGCATGTTGATGGGACAGTCGAAAAAGTATAATTTAGTCACAGATCTTCCTGCTAACGAGTTTTTAAATTTAGAGGGAAAGCAGTTTAGTAAATCCAATCATTGGACCATAGATTTAGGGGAGTTTTTAGACACCTATCACGCTGACACTATAAGATACACACTTGCTGCAAATGCGCCAGAAAATAGTGATAGTGAGTTTACATGGAAAGATTTTGGCCGTCGAGTTAATGGCGATTTAGTGGGTAAGTTTGCTAATTTTATTCATAGATCGTTATCGTTTATCTATAATAAAGTGGATCATGTGGTACCTACCCCAAAAGAATATGATGCCATCGATGATACATTTTTTGATGAAATGAATCTAAAAATCAACCAAATTGCAGAAAGTTATAATAATTATGGGGTCAGACATGCCTGTACTCTTATTATGGAGCTTGCAGCCCTATCAAATTCATACTTTGATCACAAAAAGCCATGGGCATTAATAAAGAATAAGGAAACAACAGGTGAGCTTTTCACCACGTTATACCTATCCTTAATGGCTATAAAAGCGCTTGCCCTTGTATCATTTCCAATAATCCCAGAGACCGCCACAAAAATTTGGCATATGTTAAATCTTGAAGGTAGTTTAGATAATATCAGCTGGATGGAAGTAAAAGATATGCAACTTACCCCTGGTGCTTTATTAAACAAACCTGAGATTTTATTTGCAAAAGTGGAAGATGAGCAGTTAGAGGCTGAAATTGCAAAACTTACCCAAAGGGTATAGGGAATCTAATGAATAGATTTATGTTGTTTCTTATTGCAGCTTTATCGTTATTTGCTGCAGAACTTGATTATACAAAAATAAAAATTGATGAATATACGAATGCTCATATTTTAATCATCGATCCAGATAAATTTGAAATGGTTTCCTCCAGAGCTCTGAAGGAAAATGGCATTTGTCGAAATTCAGTAACATCGTTTGTAGACCGCTCAAAAGCGCTTGCTGGGGTCAATGGTGGATTTTGGAAAGTAAATGGAGATCCTGCAGGGATATTAAAGTGTGATGAAGAGTTTATGGGGCTTGCCATAAAACCAAGAGGAGCTATTGGCTGGAAAGAGGGTGGAAAGGTGGTCTACATTGACCGGCTGTTAACAAAAGAGCAAAATGGCACCATTATCGTCTTACCCCAATCAGGATATACAAAGAAGGAAGATTGGCAGGATTTAACACATATTGTTGGCGGGGCCTTGATACTGATAAGAGATGGCAAAATCATCACTGATCATGAGATTGAAAAAACCATAAAAAACTTTCGCTTAAATAAGCATGCTCGTACTGCAATAGGGGTAAGGGAAAATGGTGATTGGGTAATTGTGGTGATTGATCAATATCAAAAAGGATGGGGTGGTATGACGATCCTCGAGCTTTCAAATTTTATGTTAAGATTACAATCTTTTCATGCCGTGAACTTAGATGGAGGCTCTTCCTCCAAAATGGTGATCAAAGATCAAATTATAAATCCATCCTTGATTGATAGACCCGTTGCAGATGCTATTTTGATTTTTGAAAAATAGACCCCTTTCAAAACTTCTTCAGTATTTTTCATAGCCAAAGAAGTTTCGAAAAAAGTCTAATGTTTTAATGAGGCCCATTAAAAAAATGTATTGGAAATACTTTACCATCTCCTTCAGAAGCAAATCCTGAATGCTTTCTGAATAAGTTTATTTGAGTGTTCAGTGCATATTCTCCTACAGCATACCAATGATTATAAAAAACTTTTTTTCCATCAGAATTAGCAACATTTTGAATATCATCAATATTAGGTGGATGTGCTCCAAAAATATCAGCACTTACGTTACCAATCAAAATATTGACGCTATTTTTATTCACACCCATATAATAGCTACCATTCAATATCTTGAAGTAGAAATCAAACATCGCTGGAGCAGGTTTTGTTATATCCACATAAAATGTAGAACCATCTCCACTACTTGCAAATCCTGAATGGCTTTGAAAAGTTTCAAGTAAAGTTTTAAGCTGATCTGTTTTTAATGGATAGTTGATTGTACAATGAGGGAATGTTTCTTGAATCACATAATCTGAAGGTGGCCAAACTCCATTTATATCACTATAAACACCACCTATTGACACAAGTTCATTCTGATCTATGCTCATATAATATTGCGACTTATCTATTTTAAATGCTGCTTGTCCTCTAAGAGGGGTTGTACTTTTTGATGTATCTGACATTTTTTTTTCCTTTGGTTAAAATGTAACTTTATTATCCATTTTTCCAACAATATAAACTAAGTGACTTACTTTGAGTAAAATAAAGATTATTTGCTCTGAAGGGGATTCAAAATCATCATAACCAATTGTGAGTTAGTCGGATTCGTAAATAGTACCTCCATTTGATAGAATATAAACAAAAATGGATAGGTAAATTATGGCTTCAGATTCCAATCAAAGCATAGCAGAACAAATCAAAGTTTTTATTGAAGCTTTTAAACGCTTAGAAGATCCAGCTATTGCGGATGTAAACCTCTTGTCATCTAATTTAGGGCTTCTAATGGAGGGTATTAATACGGATAACTTTGATGCTGAATCACTGGTTTCTTCTGTAGATGCCATGCTCGCTGTATTTGTGGAAGAGGGATTATCTGCTGACCAATATTCGACATTCTATAACAGATTAATAGATGACACTTCTGAAACTGAACTTTTAGTAGATGTACAAAATCTTATTTATACTTTTTTAGTAGAAACTGCAATTTCATCAAACCAAACTAATGCCATTGTCACTTCGACAACCCTGTCGCTTAGTCCAAAATACAATCAATTGCTATATATACTTACAAGTTACCTATTAACTTCTACTGACTCTGGCCTAACCACAGTGCAGTGGAATGCTGCTTTTACGACTTTCGTTAGTGCATTTGCACCTACTATAAGCACTCCATATTCTTACGAGGATATTACCACGATTTGGAACACCGTCCTTCAAAGTCTCAGGGATACTAACGTTATTGAGAGCTTAATCACTAGTATTGATAATCATTTCTCCGCTCTTTTAACAATGGTGAGAAATCTTAACTACAGCTCATTTGCTTCAGGTATTTACAATACCGATGAATTGATACTTAGATTTACAGTGGCAGTAATCAGTGTACTAGGTGAAAGTGCCAAAGTTAGTAACCTTATTACAAGTTACATCACAGACTTTACAGCTCTTGTTGCTAAAAATGCAATATCTGACACAAACACTATTACTGGAAAAAGCCTAATTTTTGTTTTTACCTATTTCCCAAATAGTTTAGTGAGAAATGCTTGCCTACCTATTTTTAATACTTATTCTGATATACAAACAGGTTCTCAGGATAGTTTAGTTTTACCCTCTTTATTTACCACAAGTGTTACTGATAAATTAGGCCTGTATGCCTTAAAATTTGATAAAACTATTGCAGAGGTGCTTTTTGGTTCAGTGAGTATATTTAAAACATTTTCTCTTACCAATCTAACTGGTGAAAATCAGATTTATGTTCAAAATTTATTAGACCAAAGAATTTTGCAAGATTCAATTTCATATACGGAAATTGCTGAAACATCGTCGGCTATTTTTTCTTATTTATCAGATAAAGATGTGAATGCGGATGCTCTTATTACAGAGTTTAATTCAGAATTAAAGTTGATTCAAGAAACTGGCATAGTCAATTATCTGGGCGTAACTGTAAAAAGTAGCGTTTTTTTATACTGGCCTACAGTTTTAAAAACTAAAATTTCCACCTTTTCCCTACCAACAAGTAAAACTACAATCATGAGTATTGTAGAATTATTACAAACTTTTCTTTTATCCGAAAATAATATCTCAGAAAATGGACTCTCTGTTGCAAATTTTCTGCAGATGGAAATTGAAATCCTTGAGTATTTAAGTCTTTTTCTTTCTCAAGAGCAGCTTGATGATTTGGGGGCTTTCATGAATGATGTTATCGCAAAAATGCCAGCTGAACAGGAGGCTGAAAAAGCTGAAAGTGAAGCTATTGAAATGTGGATACAAATTGGAGTCTCCATTGCTCTATTAATTGTTACGATCGTTGTTACTGTTTTGACCCTTGGGGTAGGCTCTGGGGCAGTAGTTGCGTTAGATGTGGCGGTAGAGGCTGGTACCGAAATTGCTCTTGAAGCGGGTATTGAAGGGGCTATTGATGCTGCCACTGAAGCCGGTGTTGAAGGGGCCCTTGAGGGAGGTTTAGATGCTATAGCTGAAACTGCAGCTCCCGAGGCTGAAGTTATAACTGAAGATATCGCTGAAGATATCGCTGAAACTAGTGAAGAAATTCCAGAAGATGAAATTGGTGAAAATATTACAAACGAAGATGAACCCTTAGAGGAAGAAGTTGTCGAGGAAACGGAAGAAGAGGCAAGTGAGTGTACAAAGAATTTAGCCTCCTTTTTTAAAGCAGCCAGTAAGGATGTGCTTATTGGTACTATTGTTGCCTCTGTTGGAACTGTGGTTGAACAATTTTATAATTTAAATGTTTCACTTGCGTTGGATGCAGCCGATGTAATCATCAACTCTGTTGCAGATACATGGGGCTCACTTTGTTCAAATGAAGCTATAGATGAAAGTTCTTCTAAAAAGTATTTAACCCTAGCAGAAAGTATTGCAAGTGAAATTCCTGCTATTATTGACCTTGTTTTAAGTAAGATTGAAGATCCATCAAAAGAACTCATCACAGCTCAAGGGTCAGTTAACTTTATTTCAGGAGCTCTTTATGCGATCATTGGATTGTATGTGCTTCTTCAAATGGCAGTAGCATTGGCGATAGCTGGTGGTGCTTTTCCCACTACAACATTTCTTGAATCGATTAAAACCATTTATGCAAGTATTATAACTTTAATGAGTTCAATTGAAACTCTTGGCCTAAGTGTAGATTATCAAACAGCCTTTGGTGTGGATATCTCTTCGTATTTTTCCTTGGATTAGAATTAAACTCCGACGGTTTCAGTGAGAAAATGATTAAGGTCTGAAAGGAGTTTTTTTGTGAAGTTGTTATGCACTGCAAGGGCAATTGTATTTAAGTAATCGAATAGGAGGGCTTTTTTACTAAAACTCAATCTTTCAAATTTCTACCAACATAGATTATTAACCCGGAAAATTCGGTTAAGTGTATCAATATAATTCTGTTACGGTAATTAATTATATATTGATTAATATATTAATAAAAGGAGTAATAATGTCAGAAGATCCAGCTATAGTAGATGCAATAGCATCATTAATTGAAGAGTTTAAATCCATAGAGGATATTTCCATTTCAGATGTAACAACATTGAGAAATGGTCTTTTTTCAATAATAACCAATCCTACTAGTGAAGATTTTTCAATGAATGCAATCTCTTCTATTATAGGGTCTTTATTAACAGTCTTTTATAATGAAGGATTAACTCTTGAAGATTATGAAAAATTTCAATTAATGTTTGATGCTGTATCCACGGAAGATGAGCTAATTGCTGATCTTCAAAATCTTATTTATTCATTTTTAATTGATATTGCGCAGTCATCTATTGATAAAAGTGCAATTGTTAAGTCAACAACTTTATCCTTAAGCAAAGAATATAATACGTTGTTACTAAATTTAGTAATAGTCTTATTGGGCGGTTCAGACTCGGGCTTGCCAGCATCAAATGCTTCAAAAGCTTATGCTACCTTTTTAACGAAATTTAGTCCTATTAGAAATAGCCCTTGCTCTGCATCACAAATTGAAACTGTTTGGAGTGCTGTGAATTTATACCTTAGTAATAGTCTGGGGAATCGGAATTTACTATCTAGTGTCTAATCTCGAAAGTTCATAATCGTATTTCTGAGTTGGGCACCACGCACCTCTCTTTTACGCCAAACAAATGGCTTCGCCTTTTCATGGTATGCAGCTACAAATTCCTCTATCCCTTTTCGTA